>NZ_JAYMZS010000018.1:0-947 GCF_035828755.1 Amycolatopsis sp. H20-H5
CCGGCGTGCACGAGCTGGGCCGCTTGGGTTCGCAGGAGCTCGGCGGCGTGGGCGCGGGCGTGGTCCAGCGAGGGCGCGTGGTCGATCAGCGCGCTGCTGCCGACGACGCCGAGGCCGTCCAGCTGGCTCTGGTCCAGCTGGATGCGCCCGGCCAGTGCCAGCAGGGGGACACCTTGTTCGCGGGCCCTCGCCGCGATCCCGGCGGGAGCCTTGCCCGCGAGACTCTGCTCGTCGAGCGAGCCCTCGCCGGTGATGATCAGGTCGGCGCCCTTGAGCGCGTCGTCCACGCCGGTCAGGCCCACGATCAGCTCGAACCCGGACTCGACGGTCGCGCCCAGGCCCGCGATGGCCCCACCGGCGATCCCGCCGCCCGCGCCCGCTCCCGGAACGTCCGCCACGTCCGCTGCTCCGGCCGCGCGCAACGCGGTGGCCCAGTGCGCGAGCGCGTTCTCCAGCGTAACGACGTCTTCGGCACCCGCGCCCTTCTGCGGGCCGAACACCGCCGCCGCTCCGTTGGGGCCCAGCAGCGGGTTCGTCACGTCGGTCGCGACGCCGACCGTCACGCCTTTCAGCCGCTCGCGAACAGCCGTCAGATCCACCTCGGCGACGTCGCTCAGCGCGCCGCCGCCCGAGTCCACGGGCTTCCCGTCGGCGTCGCGCAGCCGTGCGCCCAGTACCTGCAGCATCCCGGCGCCGCCGTCGGTGCTGGCGGTGCCGCCGACGGTGAGCACCAGCCGTGCCGCGCCGCCGTCCAGTGCGTGGGCGAGCAGTTCGCCGACGCCACGGGTGTGCGCGGTCAGCGAGACCACGGGGGACGGCTCGACGAACTCGATCCCGCAGGCACGCGCGGATTCGATGTAGGCCGTGTCGCCGAGCACCGCGTAGCGCGCGTCCACCGGCTCGCCGAGCGGACCACTGACGCCGAGTTCCACGATGGTCGCCCCGGC
>NZ_JAYMZS010000018.1:957-60236 GCF_035828755.1 Amycolatopsis sp. H20-H5
GGCAGGTCGCGACGTCGGCCTCGCGCAGCGCGTCGCGCACGCCGAGCGCGATGGCGTCGGCGGCTTCGACCGCCGTCCGGCGTCCTATGAACTTGTCCGGCGCGATCACCACCCTGGTCATGCGGGCACCTCCGTCAGCGGTCCGTTCCCGGCGAGCACCGAGGCCACGTTCCTGGCCGCGAGCACGGCCATCGCCGTGCGGGTCTCCACCGTCGCCGACCCCAGATGCGGGGTCAGCACCACGTCGTTCCTGTCCAGCAAGCGCGCTTCGATTTCAGGCTCCTTCTCGAAGACGTCCAGTGCGGCGCCGGCGATTTCACCGGCTTCGAGCGCGTCGGCCAACGCTGATTCGTCGACCACCGGTCCCCTGGTCGTGTTGACCAGGAACGCGGCGCGCTTCATCGACCGCAGTGCGGCGGCGTCGATGAGGTGATGGGTGTCCGGGGTGAGCGGGCAGTGCAGGGAGACGACGTCGGCGGTCGCCAGGAGCTCGTCGACCGGCAGGTGGCGGGCGCCGAGCGCACGCTCGACCCCGGCGTCCGCGCGGCGACGTCCGCTGTAGGCGATTTCCATGCCGAAGCCGCGCGCCCGGCGGGCGACGGCCTGGCCGATCTGCCCGAGACCGACCACGCCGAGCGTCTTGCCCTGCAGCCCGGAGCCGAGCAGGAAGCCCAGGTGGAAGGACCACGGGGTGCGGCCGCGCAGGAGCCGTTCGCCTTCGCCGAGCCGCCGGGTGACCGCCAGCAGCAGCCCGAACGCGAGGTCCGCGGTGGCGTCGGTCAGCACGCCGGGGGTGTTGGTGACGACGACGCCGCGTCCGGTGAGCGCGGGCACGTCGATGTTGTCGTACCCCACTGCCACAGTGGAGACCACGCGCAGCCCCGGGCCCGCCGCGGCCGCGAGTCCGCCGTCCAGCCGGTCGTGCAGCATGCCGACGACGGCGGACGCCCCGGCGACGAACTCGTGCAGCTCGTCGCGGGTCAGCGGCCGGTCCTCGCGGGAAACGGTGACCTCACCGGCCTCCCGAAGGACCTTCAGCGCTTCGTCGGGGATCCATCGCGTCACCGCGATCGTGGGTCGTGAGGGCACCGCGACAGCTTAGGGCCGAATCATCCGGACGTGGGGTTGCCGGGAACAGGGATTCGGCGGTATGTTCGCTGATAGAACTTGTGTGCGCGATGCGAACGCAACCGGAGGGAAAGGGCGGTCGATGGCAAAGGTGCTGTCTCTGGAAGACGCCGTGGCCGAGCTGGTCCGTGACGGGGACATCGTCGCGCTGGAGGGCTTCACCCATCTCATCCCGGTCGCGGCCGGGCAGGAGATCATCCGGCAGGGCCGTCGCGGGCTCACGCTCGTGCGGATGACGCCCGACATCGTCTACGACCAGCTCATCGGTGCCGGCTGCGCGAGCAAGCTGATCTTCTCCTGGGGCGGCAACCCCGGGGTCGGCTCGCTGCACCGTTTCCGGGACGCCGTCCAGCACTCCTGGCCGGTCCCGCTCGAGATCGAGGAGCACAGCCACGCCGGCATGGCGAACAGGTACGTGGCCGGGGCGTCCGGGCTGCCGTTCGCGGTGCTGCGCGGCTACACCGGCACCGATCTGCCGAAGCAGACGGACACGATCAAGCCGATCACCTGCCCGTTCACCGGCGAGCAGCTGACGGCGGTGCCCGCGCTGAACCCCGACGTCACGGTCATCCACGCCCAGCGGGCCGATCGCGCGGGCAACGTCCAGCTCTGGGGCATCGCGGGAGTGCAGAAGGAGGCGGTGCTCGCGGCGAAACGTTCCCTGGTCACCGTCGAGGAGATCGTCGACGAGCTCGAACCGAAGGCGGGGGCGGTGGTGCTGCCCGCGTGGGCGGTCACCGCGGTGGCCGAGGTGCCGTTCGGCGCGCGGCCGTCCTATGCGGCCGGGTACTACGAGCGGGACAATGACGCTTACCAGGCCTGGGACGCCATCAGCCGGGATCGTGCGGAGTTCGGCAAGTGGCTGGAGGGGATTTCCGCATGACCATCGCCGACTACACCGCCGACGAGATGATGAGCATTGCCGCGTCACGCGCCCTGGGTGACGGGATGTCGTGTTTCGTGGGCATCGGCCTGCCCAGCACGGCGGCGAACCTGGCCCGCCGCACGCACGCCCCGAACCTGACCCTGGTCTACGAATCGGGCTGTCTCGGCGCCAAGCCGTCGCGCCTCCCGCTGTCCATCGGGGACGGCGAGCTCGCGGACACCGCCGACGCGGTGGTGAGCGTGCCCGAGGTGTTCAACTACTGGCTGCAGCCCGGCCGGATCGACGTCGGCTTCCTCAGCGCCGCGCAGCTGGACAAGTTCGGCAACATCAACACCACGGTGATCGGCGCGGACTACCACGATCCGAAAGTCCGCCTGCCGGGCGCGGGTGGCGCGCCCGAGATCGCCGCGTCCTGCCGGGAGGTGTTCGTGGTGCTGCGCCAGAGCGTCCGCGCCTTCGTCGAGAAGGTCGACTTCGTGACCTCGTTCGGGCACGGCTCCGGCAAGGGCGACCGTGAGCGGCTCGGCCTGCCGGGCGCGGGCCCGACACTGGTGGTCACCGACCTCGGGCTCCTGCGCCCGGATCCGGAGACCAGCGAGCTGACCCTGACGGAGCTGCACCCCGGCATCGAGCTCGATCAGGTCGTCGCCGCGACGGGCTGGAAGCTCAAGGTCGCCCCGGACCTCGAAAGCACCCCGGAACCCACGGCCGAGGAACTGCGGCTGTTGCGCGAGTTGAAGAAGGCGAGTGAATGAGCACCACAGACGTATTCCTGCTGGACGCCGTCCGCACCCCGTTCGGCCGCTACGGCGGGGCGCTCTCGGGCGTCCGGCCCGACGGTCTGGCCGCCGGGGTCCTGCGTTCGCTGGCCGAGCGCAACGACCTCGACCCGGCCCAGGTGGACGAGGTCGTCCTCGGCGACGCGAACGGCGCGGGCGAGGACAACCGCAACGTCGCCAGGATGGCCACTCTGCTGGCGGGCTGGCCGACGTCGATCCCCGGCAGCACGGTGAACCGGCTGTGCGGCTCCGGGCTCGATGCCACGATGCAGGTGAGCCGGTCGATCCAGGTCGGGGACGCCTCGCTCGCCGTGGCGGGTGGCGTGGAGTCGATGAGCCGCGCGCCGTGGGTGCTGCTCAAGCCGGAAAAGGGCTTCCCGGCCGCGCCGCAGACCCTCCACTCGACAACGCTCGGCTGGCGCATGGTCAACCCGGCGATGCCGGGGCAGTGGACGGTGTCGCTCGGCGAGTCCACCGAGCTGCTGGCCGAGCGCTACGGCATCGGGCGTGAGGAGCAGGACGCGTTCGCCCTGCGCAGCCACCTCAATGCCGCCCGCGCCTGGGACGAGGGCTTCTACGACTCGCATGTGGTCGCCGTCGCCGGGGTCGAACTGGCCAGGGACGAAGGCATCCGGCCCGAGTCCACGCTGGAGAAGCTCGGCAAGCTCAAACCCGCTTTCCGTCCACAAGGGACGGTCACGGCCGGGAACGCCTCACCGCTGAACGACGGCGCCTCGGCGCTGCTGCTCGGCGACTCCGCCGCGGCCGGAAGGCTGGGCAAGCAGCCGCTGGCTAGGATCGCGGGCCGTGGCGCGGCTGGAGTGGACCCGGACGTGTTCGGCATCGGGCCGGTCCGCGCGGCCGAGATCGCGCTGGGGCGCGCGGGCATCGGCTGGGAGGACCTCAAGGCCGTCGAGCTCAACGAGGCCTTCGCCGCCCAGTCGCTGGCCTGTCTCGCGGAGTGGCCGAAGCTCGACCCGGCGATCGTCAACGTCAACGGCGGCGCGATCGCGCTCGGCCACCCGCTCGGCGCGTCCGGCGGCCGCATCCTCGGCGCGCTGGCGTACGAGCTTCGCCGTCGCGGTGGCGGCTGGGGGCTCGCGGCCATCTGCATCGGCGTCGGCCAGGGCCTGGCCGTGGTCCTGGAAGCCTGAGGAGTCCTGGAAGCGTAAGGAGCACAGATGGGCACCCCCACAGACCTCCGCCTGCCCAAGTACCGCCGCGACGCCGAGGGCACGCACCCGCCGCTCGGCTTCCCCGGCTACGGCTCGACGGCGCTCCGGCACCCGAAGCAGCCGCTGGTGCTGATGCCGCAGCTGCTCACCGAGGTCACCGGCCCGCTTCTCGGCCCAGGCAGGCTCGGCGAGCTCGACAACGACCTGACCCGTCAGCACGCCGAGGAGCCACAGGGCCAGCGGATCATCGTCACCGGCAGGCTGCTCGACGGTGACGGCCGCCCGGTGCGGAGCTCCCTGGTCGAGATCTGGCAGGCCAACGCGGGCGGGCGCTATCGGCACACCGGTGACCGCTGGCCCTCCCCGCTGGACCCGAACTTCGACGGCGTGGGCCGCACTCTGACCGACGACGACGGCCGCTACGAGTTCACCACCATCAAGCCCGGCGCGTACCCCTGGAAGAACCACGACAACGCCTGGCGTCCCGCGCACATCCATTTCTCGGTGTTCGGCATGGCCTTCACCCAGCGGCTGGTCACGCAGATGTACTTCCCGGAGGACCCGCTGTTCTCCCAGGACCCGATCTTCAACTCCATCCCCGACGAGCGCGCCCGGCAGCGGATGGTCTCGCGGTTCGACCTCGAGCGAACCGAGCCGGAATGGGCGCTGGCCTACCAGTTCGACATCGTCCTGCGCGGCAGGGAAGCGTCGGTCTTCGAGGACGAGGAGGAGGAGGAGGGATGAGCACGCCTTCGCAGACCGTCGGGCCGTACCTCTCCATCGGGCTTCCCTGGGCGGACGGCCCGGAAGTCGTCCCTGAGGGGACCCCCGGCGCGGTGTGGATCACCGGAACGGTGACCGACGGCGCGGGCGAGCTGGTGCCGGACGCCCTGGTCGAGACCTGGCAGGCCGATCCCGAAGGCCGCTTCGACCACCCCGACGACCCGCGCGGCGCGACCGGCAACGGATTCCGGGGGTTCGGCCGCTGCCCGACCGCCCCCAGCGGCGAGTACCGGATCCGCACGGTCGTGCCCGGCGAGCTGCCCGGCTCCGGCGGTGCCGTCGAGGCCCCGCACCTCGACGTCTCCGTGCTGGCCCGCGGCCTGCTGCACCGCGTCGTGACCAGGATCTACTTCCCCGACCGGGACAACTCGCGGGACCCGGTGCTCGCGATGGTGCCCGAGGAGCGCAGGAGCACGTTGATCGCCACGAAGACCGAAGACGGCTACCGTTTCGATGTGCGCTTGCAGGGCGAGGGCGAGACAGTGTTCTTCGATGTCTGAGTCCTTCGATGTCTGAGTCCTTCGCCTGAGCACTTCAGATGTCTGAGAGGGCGTCCGGAAACTGATGTCATGGCGTCCAGTTTGGTGCCGAGGGCCGCGTGACTGACGGGGACTTTCACATGGTCTGTTCTGGTGAAGGGGACTTTTGTAAGGTTGAGTCGAGGGAAAGCCCCCTTCAGTCGCGACCCCAGGCTTGCCGGTATGCCCTGATGGGAGCCTTCACGGCGTTTAACGCTGTCATGGTGGCCTTCAGGGGCACGCACGAAACGGTCGTGGCGGTATGAAACGGACGAATGGGCAGATTTTCCGTCCTTTGTGGAGGGTAGGCGGCTTCGAAGGACAGGCGCCCGAGGCTTCGAGCGGCGGCTGCTGCGACAGTTCTCAGACGCGTTCTGAGTGAACGGGAGGCATGACTTGAGCGTTGACTTGCACGCCGTGACCGAGGGGCAGGCGGACGGGCCCGCCGTGGTGTTCGGGGGTTCGCTCGGCAGTGACCTCCGGATGTGGGGACCCCAGGTGGAACCGCTGGTGCGCCAGGGATTCCGGGTGATCCGCTACGACCACCGCGGGCACGGCGGCTCCCCGGTGCCCGCCGGTCCGTACGAGCTGGCCGACCTCGGCGGAGACCTGATCGCCCTGCTGGACTCGCTGGCGATCGAGCGCGCGCACGTCGTCGGGCTGTCGCTCGGCGGGATGGCGGCCATGTGGGCCGGGATCCACGCCCCGGAGCGTGTCGCGAGCCTGGTTCTCTGCTGCACTTCGGCCAAGCTCGGCCCGGCACAGCTGTGGATCGACCGGGCCAAGGCGGTCCGGGAGTCGGGGACGGGCTCGATCGCGGAAATGCTGGTTTCCCGCTGGCTGACCCCGGCCTTCGCCTCGGCGAACCCCGGCCGGATGGCCTTCCTGCGGGACATGATCACGGCCACCCCCGACGATGGGTACGCGGCGTGCTGCGGGGCCATCGAGCGGATGGACCTGCTCCCGCGGCTGCCGGAGATCGCCGCGCCGACGCTGGTCATCGCCGGGTCCGAGGACGCGTCCACCCCGCCCGGCCACGGCGGGCTGATCGCCGGTGCCGTTCCCGGTGCCCGGCTGGAGATCGTCGAAGGCGTCGCGCACCTGGGCAGCTTCCAGCGCCCCGACGTGTTCACCGACCTCATCCTCGAGCACCTGAAGGGCGCGTCATGAGCGAAGAGGCGTTTGAGACGGGCATGAGGATCCGGCGTGAGGTGCTCGGTGACGAGCACGTGGACCGGGCCAACGCCGGTACCACCGCGTTCAGCCGTCCGTTCCAGGACTACATCACCGCCGGTGCGTGGGGGACGGTCTGGTCCCGCGAAGGGCTCGACAGGCGCACCCGCAGCTGCATCACGCTCGCCACGCTGACGGCGTTGCACTGTCACGACGAGCTGGCCATGCACGTCCGCGCGGCTGTCCGCAACGGGCTCACCCCCACCGAGATCGGGGAAGTCCTGTTGCACACCTCGGTGTACGCGGGCGCGCCCGCGGCGAACGCCGCCTACGCGGTGGCGCAGCGCACCCTGGCCGAGCTGGGCGAGCCTTCGGCCGTGCCACCGGCCGACGGCTAGTCTTCCTGGTATGGAAGAGGTCGGGTCCGGGCGGGGCGCGCATCACGTGCAGTCCCTGGAGCGTGGGCTCGCGGTGATCAAGGCGTTCCACGCCGGAGCGCCGGAGCTGACGCTCAGCGACGTCGCGAGGTCGACAGGGCTCACCCGCGCCGCGGCGCGCCGGTTCCTGCTCACCCTCGCCGACCTCGGTTACGTCCGCTCGGACGGGAAGTACTTCTCGCTCACCCCGCGGGTGCTCGAGCTCGGCTACTCGTTCCTGTCCAGTGTTTCGCTGCCCGAGCTGGCACAGCCGCATCTGGAGCTGCTTTCCGCCGAGGTGCGGGAATCGAGCTCCGTCTCGGTGCTCGACGGCACCGACATCATCTACGTCGCGCGGGTGGCGGTGTCGCGCATCATGACGGTCAGCATCAACGTGGGCACCCGGTTCCCGGCCCACGCCACGTCGATGGGCCACGTGCTCCTCGCCGACCTGAGCCCGGTGGAGCTCTCGGCGTACCTGCTCCTCGCACCGCTCGAAAAACTGACGTCCCACACCGTGATAGCGCCCGAAGCGCTGCGCGCCGAGCTGAAGACCGTGCACGAGCAGGGCTGGGCGATGGTGGACCAGGAGCTCGAAGAGGGCCTCCGCTCGGTCGCCGCCCCGGTCCGGAACCGGCGCGGCAAGGTCGTCGCCGCGGTGAATCTCTCCACCCACGCCAGCCGGACCACGACCGAGTCCGTGCACGACGACCTGCTGCCGCCCCTGCTCGCCACGGCGAAAGCCATCGAGGCAGACCTCGCCCTCGCCCCGGCGTCGCGGGCGGCCCATGGCTGAGCACGTCGTCGTCGCGGGGTTGCTGCTCGCGGCCGGTGCGGGCCGGCGGTTCGGCGGGCCCAAGGCGCTGGCCGAGTTCGACGGCGAGCCGTTCCTGCTGCGTGCCCTGCGCACCTTGGAAGCCGCTGGTTGCACCCCGATCCGGGTGGTACTGGGCGCCCGCGCCGAGCAGGCGCTGGCCCTGCTGCCCGACCCCGGTCTCGCCGTCATCGCGCAGGACTGGCAGTCCGGCATGGGCGCTTCACTGCGGGCGGGTCTCCGGTCGCTGGCCGACGTTGAGGCCGACGCCGCGCTGGTGCACCTGGTCGACCTGCCCTGGGCCGGGCCCGAAGTGCTCGCCCGGGTTGCCGCCGGGGCGGGGAAGCGGGCCGTCGCCCGAGCGGCCTACGACGGCGTGCCGGGGCATCCGGTGCTGCTCGGCCGTCACTGGTGGCCGGAAATCGCCGACGGCGCCAGTGGCGATCGCGGCGCCCGCGACTGGCTGGCCACGCGCGAAGACCTCCGGCTGGTCGAATGCGGCGATCTCGGCAGCGGGCGCGACGTCGACCGTCCCGCCGATCTCACCGCCGAGCCGTGATCCCCGGCGATCGGCACCCGGCCGGTCCGGCGTTTAAGCTCCGCACGTGACGGGTGCAACCACGGAGTCCATCAGCTCGCCCGAAGAGCTGGCCGCGGCCCTCGACACCGTCGGCTATCTCGCCGACGACGGTGTGGCCACCGCCGGGTTCCTCGCCCTGCGCATGGGAAAGCCGCTGTTCTGCGAGGGCGAGCCGGGAACCGGCAAGACCGCGCTCGCACTGGGCCTTGCCGCCGCGTTCGGCCTGCCGCTGATCAGGTTGCAGTGCCACGAGGGCATCGACGCCGCCCAGGCGCTCTACGAGTGGGACTTCCCCCGCCAGCTGCTGCACCTTCGCGCGCTGGAGGCCGCGGGCGACGGGAAGCTGGACGTCGACGCCGCCGAGCAGTCGCTCTACACCGAGCGCTTCCTGCTGGCCAGGCCCCTGTTGCAGGCGCTGCAAAGCGCCCCGTGCGTGCTGCTCGTCGACGAGATCGACCGCGCCGACGACGAGTTCGAGGCCTTCCTGCTGCAGCTGCTCGACGAGAACGCGGTGACCATCCCGGAGTTCGGCGAGATCAAGGCCGAGCATCCGCCGCTGGTGGTGCTCACCTCGAACCGCACCCGCGAGGTCCACGACGCACTGAAACGCCGCTGTCTCTACCACTGGCTGGAGCATCCCGACCTCGCGCGCGAGGTGGCGATCCTCCGGCGCCGGATCCCGCTGCTGGGCGAGCGGCTCGCCGCGCAGGTGGCCGCCGCGGCCCATCGGCTGCGGGAGATGGAGCTGCTCAAGCCACCAGGCGTCGCGGAGTCCCTTGACTGGGCAAGGGCGCTGCTGGCCCTGAACAGGGAAGAGCTCGACGTGGCCGCCGCGGCCCGGACGCTCGGTGCCGTGCTCAAGTACAGCGAGGACCTCGACAGGGTCCGCGCGAAGCTGGACACCCTGCTGGCCTGATCAGCGCGTCCCGTAGTCGCCGATTCCCCGCTCCACCAGGTCGAACGCCGCGTCGATGACGCCGACCTGCTCCCGGCGGACGAGGTCGGTGTCGGCCCAGTCCTGGCTCCTGGTGACCCCGATGTCCCAGATCGCCGACATCGCGGACGCCAGCTGCACGCCGACCAGCCGGGCTTCGAGCGGCTCGGCACCTTCCGAGACGAGCGCGCCGGTGAGGACCTGCTCGATCTCGCGGTTCATCTCCCGCGCGCGGTTCATCAGCGCGGGACTGTCGGTCATGATCTTGAGGAACGGCTGTATCCGGTCGACCACCCCCGACAGCGGGTGTTTCGCCGCGAGCAGCTCGTGCTGGTGGCGACGCAGCACGGCGGCGATCGACTCGTGTGCCGGGCGCCCGCGGATCAGGGCATCGAGCTCGATCAGCCTGTCCTCGTGCCGATCGAGGAGGAGATCCTCCTTGCGGCTGAAGTAGTTCGTCACGGTTTTCTTCGCGACGTCCGCTGCTTCGGCCACCTCGGCGATCGTCACGTTGTCGAACCCCCGCTGCGCGAAGAGCATCGTCGCGATGTCCGAAATCCGGCGGCGGGTCTCGCGCTTCTTACGCGCTCGCAATCCCTCGGTGGTCATGGTATTAATCTTACTACAACCGTAAATTTACCACGAGGGTAACTTTTGATTCGGGGGTCTTGATGGACAAGGACTACGAGGTGATCGTCTCCGGTGGCGGTCCGACGGGCCTGATGCTCGCCTGTGAACTGGTGCTGTGGGACGTCTCCGTGCTCGTCGTGGAGCGGCTCGCCGAGCCCGACCTGACGATCAAGGCGGGCGCCATCACGCTGCACGCCTCCGAAGCGCTGTACCGGCGCGGCTACGGGGACCAGCTCGCCGAGGTGCAGTACAAGGCGCTCGCGCGCTTCATGCCGGGCTTCAAGGCTCCCGTCCGCCGTGAGAACGCGGGCGGCACGCTGCCGAAGCTCCCCACGCATTTCGGCGGGTTGTTCAAGATCGACGCCACCAGGCTCGACGGGGACGACGAGCAGTTCCAGGTCCACGCCGACGCGGTGACGTCGGTGGTTTCGCAGCAGGAGCTCGAACGTGTTCTCGGTGAGGGCGCGGCGAAGCTCGGCGTGGAGGTGCTGCGCGCGGTGGAGCTCACCGGTTTCACCCAGGACGACGACGGCGTGTCGGTCCGGCTCTCGGACGGGAGGTCGTTGCGGGCCGCGTTCCTGGCGGGCTGCGATGGCGGCCGGAGCACGGTCCGCAAGCTCGCGGGGTTCGGCTTCCCCGGCACCGAACCGACGATCACCGGCCATCAGGCGATGGTCGAGCTCGACGACCCCGGCAAGCTCCCCCGGGGCTGGAACCGCACCGACGTCGGCATGCTGGTGGCCGGTCCATCACCCGAACGGGTCCTCACCGTGGAGTTCGACGGCCCGCCAGCGGACCGCGACGCGCCGGTGACCGCGGAGGAGATCCAGGCGAGCCTCCGCCATGTCAGCGGCACCGACGTCACCGTGCTCAAGGTCCGCACGGCCACCCGGTTCACCGACAACGCGCGGCAGGCGAGCACCTACCGCCAGGGTCGCGTGCTGCTGGCGGGCGACGCCGCTCACGTGCACTCGCCGTTCGGCGGCCAGGGGCTCACCCTCGGCATCGGCGACGCGGTGAACCTCGGCTGGAAGCTCGCCGCCACGCTGCGCGGCTGGGCGCCCGACGGCCTGCTCGACACCTATACCCGCGAGCGGCACCCGATCGCGGCCAAGGTGCTCGAAGCGACCCGCGCACAGGTGGCGTTGATGCGCCCCGACCCGATGACCAGCGCGCTGCGGGACGTCGTGTCCGACCTGATGGACACCGAAGAAGGCAACGCCTACTTCGCCAAACTGATGAGCGGCCTCGGCCAGCGGTACGACCTCGGCGACGGGGATCCGTTGGTGGGCGGGCGGACTCCGGACATCGAACTCGCCGACGGCAGCTGGATCGGTGACCATTTCGCCGACGGCCAAGCGGTCCTGTTCGACTTCGCCGGTTCGCCGGAGGTGGCCGCCGCGGTGTCCGGGCACGCGGGCCGGATCACGCTGCTTTCCCTGCCCCCCAAGCAAAACAGGGACATCACCGCACTGCTGGTGCGGCCGGATGGTTACGTGGCTTGGGCTTCACGGACGTCGGGTGCGGTCGACGGCCTCGCCGAAGCGATCGGGACGTGGTTCGGCAAGGCGGTGGCGGCGGCGCGGTAATTGCGTTGACCGGGGTGCCGGGCATCGGTCATTCTGATGTCCGGCACCCGATCCCGCACCGAAAGGAGGGGGCCGTGAACAGTCACCGACGACGTCGCGAAGGCAGCGCGGTCTCCCGAGGCACGCGCTGATCCGCCCTGCATCCCCTCGTCTTTCCCGATCTCTTCGCGCCCGACCACAGCTACCGGTCCGGTCGCTGCGAAGAGCGCGGTCCGGCGTCCGTTGTTCCCACGCGGATGCCGGACCGCCTTGTCCCGGTAGCTCAGCAGGACAGAGCGCGGCGCTACGAACGCCGAGGTCCGAGGTTCGACTCCTCGCCGGGACGCACAATAGAAGGATGGACCCTCTAGATCCGGTGGCTGGTTTCGTCGGTTTCGCCATGGCGCTGCGCGAAGCGGGCTTGCCGTGCGATGCCCACCGCGTCCAGGCGTACCTGGCGGCGGTCGAAGAAATCGACGTCGGCCAGCCGGTGCAGCTGTACTGGGCGGGACGGCTCACACTGTGTTCCGACCCCGACGACCTGCAGCGCTACGAAGAGGCCTTCGCGCAGTGGTTCGACGTCGAGCCGCCACGCGCCGGTCGCACGGGCGCGCCCCGGCAGAAGCGCGCGAGGATCGCCGCACTGGCGGGCGGGAGCGGCGAAGACGGCCGGTCGTCGGCCGAGCCCGAGCAGCTCAAGGCCGCCGCCAGTGAGAACGAGATCCTCCGCCAGCGTGACCTCGCCGGGCTGACCGTCGCCGAGCGCGCGCACCTGCGCGAGCTCCTCGCCACCCTGCGCCCGGAGCTGCCCCTGCGGTCTTCGCCCCGGCAGCGCCCGGCCCGGCGGGGCAAGCTGGACCAGTCCCGCATCCTGCGCACGATGCTCGCGAGCGGCGGCGAACCGGTGCGTCTCGCCCATCGTCGTCGCGCGTCGCGGCCACGGCGGGTGGTGTTCCTGATCGACGTCTCCGGCTCGATGGGCCCGTACGCCGATTCGCTGCTGCGCTTCGCCCACGTCGTCGCGCGGCGTTCTCCGGCCAACGTCGAGGTGTTCACCCTGGGCACCAGGCTGACGCGGGTTTCCCGGCAGCTTCGCCAGCGGGATCCGGAGCGGGCGATGCTCGCGGCGGGCGCCGCGGTCGCCGATTTCGCGGGGGGAACGAGGCTCGGCGAGACGCTCCGGGTGTTCCTGGACCGGTGGGGACAGCGCGGCGTGGCCCGGCGCGCGGTGGTCACGATCTTCTCCGACGGGTGGGAGCGCGGCGATCCCGCGCTGCTCGCGGAACAGCTCGCCAGGCTGCGCCGTTTGGCTTACGCCGTACTCTGGGTTAATCCGCACGCGGGGCGCGATGGTTACGCTCCCGTGCAGTCCGGCATCGCGGCCGCGCTGCCGTACCTGGATCAGCTGCTGGCCGGGCACAGCCTGGCCACCCTGGAACGAGTTCTCCTGGAGATCCGCCATGCGTGACGTACTGGACGAGTTGCACCGCCGCTGGGCAGCGGGTGAGACGGTCGGGGTCGGCACTGTGGTGGCCACGTTCTCATCGGCTCCCCGCGCCCCGGGCGCGGCGATGCTGGTCGGTGAGGACGGCACGGTCACCGGCAGTGTGTCCGGCGGCTGCGTCGAGGGCGCTGTGTACGAGCTGGCGCGTGAAGTCGTCGCCGACCGCGCGCCGCAGCTGCAGCGCTACGGCGTGACCGACGACGACGCGTTCGCCGTGGGCCTGACCTGCGGCGGGATCATCGACGTCTACGTCGAGCACGTCGACCGCGAGTCGATGCCGGAGCTCGGCGAGGTCGTCGAGTCCGTGCGCGGTGGCCTGCCGGTGGCCGTGGTCACCGTGGTCGAGCACGAGCGCGCGGGGCTCGTCGGCGAACGGCTGATCGTCTGGCCGGAGCGCGTGGCGGGCTCGCTGGGATCGTCGCGGATGGACGACGCGGTGGTCGACGACGCGCGCGGCATGCTCGCGACCGGGCGCACCGGCGTCCTGCACTACGGGCCCGACGGGCAGCGGCGCGGCGAGGGCATGACGGTGTTCGTCAACTCGTTCGAGCCCGCACCGCGGATGCTGGTCTTCGGCGCGATCGACTTCGCCGCCGCGATGGCCAGGATGGGCGCGTACCTCGGCTATCAGGTGACGGTGTGCGACGCGCGTCCCGTGTTCGCGACCAGCACCCGGTTCCCGGAGGCACACGAGGTGGTCGTCGACTGGCCGCACCGGTACCTCAAGGCGGAGGCGGACGCCGGGCGCGTGGACCCGCGGACGGTGATCGCGGTGCTCACCCACGACCCGAAGTTCGACGTGCCCCTGCTGGAGGTCGCGCTGCGGCTCGACGTCGGCTACGTCGGCGCGATGGGTTCCCGCAAGACCCACGACGACCGGTTCTCCCGGCTGCGCGAGGCGGGCATCGCCGACGCCGAGCTCGAGCGGCTGTCCTCACCGATCGGCCTCGACCTCGGCGCGAGGACCCCCGAGGAGACGGCGGTGTCGATCGCCGCGGAGATCATCGCACTCCGGTGGGGTGGTGGCGGGCAGCGTCTCGCCGCCCTCAGCGGCCGCATCCACGCCTAGCGGCTGTTACCCGCCGCCCAGCGGGATGACCGTGGTGTTGCTCCCGCCCGCCGCCCCGCCGACACCCGCGCCGCCGCCGACCAGCACCGTGCCGGTGTGCACGTCACGGCCGTCGTCGGTCTTGCCGTAGTCGAACGACCCGCCGACGGCGATGCCGTCGCCTGCGGAACCTTCGAGGTGGGTGAACGGCCCGCCCTGGTCACCGACGTTCTGGCCGTCGCTGGCCTGCACGCCGATCCCGGCGAAGGCGTCCAAGCCCTTGCCTGCCGGGCCGACACCGCCCGCGTAGGAGTTCGTCAAGGCCCACCCGTCGTTCGGCGCGTGGATGAGGCAGAACGTGTCGTTGACGCTGGCCAGCGGTGAGGAGACGCCGAAACCGACACAGATGCCCAAAGTGTCCTCGTGGATGGGCAGTGGCCCAGGCGCGAGGATCTCCCCCGGGTGGGCGGCGGCGCCTTCGACCATCTGCCGCAGCCTGCCCGCCAACGTGCTGACGAGCTGGTCCCTGAACCCCGTCAACGGCGGGAAGCTGAGCAGGTTGTACAGCGTCTCGTTCGCCCTCACCGTGTCCGTGATCTTGTTCTTGACGGCGACGAGCTGCTTGGCGTAACCGGCGGCTGCGGCCGCCACTCGCTGCCCGCCCTGTGCGAGCTGCCCCAGTTGCCGGGCGTGCGTGCCCACCGAGGTGTCCAGAGCGCCGCCCGCCTGGTCCTGCCAGGCCGCTCCCGCCGCCGCTCCGGCCTGGCTGACTCCGGTCGCGGCGTGGGAAACCGTGGTGGACATCCGGCCCCACGCGTCGGTGAGCCTGCCCGCGACCTCTTCACTGTCCGGTGGCCAGGAGTTCGAAACCTGCTTGATCGCTGTCCACAGCGCGCTCGCCGGTTCGGGAATCGTCATGGTGGGCCTCCCGCGGTCACTGTCCTCGTCCACGCCGGGACCCGGGAGGTCCTTGGCAGCTTTGGGCCTTGTGACTGGATGACCAGATTTGGTAATCTGGTCATCCAGTCACAAGGAAGGGACCCAAGCAGTGTCAGAGCGTGCCGATCGGATCCTCGACGCCGCGGGCGTGCTGCTGACGCGCTTCGGTTACCGCAAGGTGACCATCGAGGACATCGCCCGGCAGGCGGGCATCGGCAAGGGCACGATCTATCTGCACTGGCGCACCAAGGACGCGCTTTTCGAAGCGATGATGCTGCGCGAGTCCGTGATCCTCTGCGAAGAGATCGTGGCCGCGCTGCGTGAGGATCCCGCGGAGATCCGGCCCCACCGGTTCCTCCGGCTGGCGTTCATGGCCACCAGCCGGCGGCCGGTCCTGCTCTCGATGTTCACCGGCGACGCCGAGCAGCTCGGCAAGCTGCGCGAATATTCGGTGCGGGGCAAGGATCTGCTGGCGAGCGAGCTGTTCTTCGGCCTGATGATCGAGCACGGGCTGCTGCGCGACGACGTGCCGGACATCCGGTACGCCATGCAGGCCACGTCGCTCGGCTTCTACCTGCTTGAAACCGTGTCCGCCGAGGACGCGGACCTCGCGCTCGAGCTCAAGGGCGACGCGTTCGCGCGGACGGTGAAGGCCGCGTTCGAACCGGCGGGGGAGACCCCGGCGGCGGCGGTGGCGGCGGTCGCGCCCGTGCTGATCGCCGTGTTCGAGGACCTGGTTTCGAGCTATCGCAAGGTGATTTACCCGGATGACGAGGGGCCCGGCTGACCGGGCGCCGAGGAGAGAAACAGGGGGCACCACCACATGACCACCACACTCGCCGACACCTGGGGCATCCACCAGCAGCAGTTCTGGCTGCGGGGGCAGGTGCCGGACCAGCCCGTCCGGTTCGATGAGAAGACCGGGATGTGGAACGTCTACGGCTATCCGGAAGTGCTGACCATGCTCAGCGACCCGAAGACCTACGGCTCCGACCTCTCCCGCGTGCTCCCCGAAGGCATGGTGCCGGGCATGGAGGAGCGCAGCGAGGGCAACATCCTCCAGATGGACCCGCCGGACCACACGAAGCTCCGCCAGCTCGTCAGCCACGCGTTCACCCCGAAGGTGGTCGCGGACCTCGAACCCCGGATCGCCGAGCTGACCCACGAGCTGCTCGATCAGGCCGGGCCCGAGCCGGAACTGGTCGCCGACCTCGCCTACCCGCTGCCGGTGATCGTCATCGCCGAGCTGCTGGGGGTGCCCAGTAGCGACCGTCACCTGTTCAAGGAATGGGTCGACAAGATGCTGGAGAGCAGTACCGAGTTCTCCCTCGTCGAGCAGAACGAAGAACAGAAGAAGGTCATGGAAGCGGCCCTCGAGCCGCAGAAGGCACTGACCGAGTACCTGCGCGAGCATGCCGCTGAACGCCGCGGTCACCCGCGCGAGGACCTGCTCAGCAAGCTCGTCGAGGCCGAGGTGGACGGGGCGAAGCTCTCGCTGAACGAGGTGACGAACTTCGCGAACATCCTGCTGCTCGCCGGGCACATCACCACCACGATGCTGCTCGGCAACACCGTGCTGTGCCTCGACACTCACCCGGACGAGTTCGCCAAGGTCAGGGCCGACCGCTCGACGCTGCCGGCGGTGATCGAGGAGTCGCTGCGGTTCCTGACCCCGTTCGCGGTGCTCGCCAGGGCGACCACGGCCGAGGTCGAGCTGGGCGGCGCGACGATCCCGGCCGACCAGATGCTCATGGTGTGGGTGGCCGCGGCCAATCGCGACGCCCGCCACTTCGCGCACCCGGACGTGTTCGACCCCAGCCGCAAGCCGAACGCGCACCTCGCTTTCGGCCGCGGGATCCACTTCTGCATCGGCGCCCCGCTCGCCCGGCTGGAAGGCCGCGTCGCGCTGGACATCCTGCTCGACCGCTACCCGTCCCTGCGCACCGATCCCGCCCGGCCGCCGGAGTTCATCCCCAGCCCCAACATGACCGGCGTCCGCAAGCTCCCGCTCCTCACCACCTGACCCGAGTGTCCCTGAAGGCCACCATGACGGCGTTAAACGCCTTCTCAGGCCCGTCGCCGACGAGGCGACGGGCCTGAGAAGGCGTCCGGAAACTGATGTCATGTCGTCCACTTTTGGCGCCTAGGGCCGCGTGACTGACGGGGACTTTCACGCGGTCTGTTCTGGTGAAGGGGACTTTTGCAAGGTTGAGTCGAGGGAAGGTCCCCTTCAGTCGCTACCCGCAGGTTTGCCGTGTGCCCTGATGGGAGCCTTCACGGCGTTTAACGCTGTGATGGTGGCCTTCAGGGCACGCGCGAAACGGTCGTGGCGGTATAAAACGGGCGAATGGGTGGACTTTCCGTCCTTCGTGGAGGGTGGGCGGCTTCGAAGGACAGGCGCCCGAGGCTTCGAGCGGCGGCTGCTGCGACAGTTCTTAGACGCGTCTAAGTCCCTCAGGCCCGTCGCCGACGAGGCGACGGGCCTGAGAAAAGACAGTGGCCTTCAGGGACCAACGGTGGCACTGCCGCAGGCGTCCGGGTGGGTGAGAGTCGTGAAGGATCGACGATCTGGGTGACGCCGCGAAAATAAGCCGACCAATTCGCAAATACGCGTCGAATACTCGAATGGTCACGCACCTGCGGAATGGTGCGGAAATAGTCGTGACGGCAGGACTTGTCCGCGCGGCGGTTAAGTAGCAGGCTCGGTTGTGAGTCCGATCACGGTCGATCCGGGGTCGGGCTTGGCCGTTCCCGAACCGACCCGTGGGACTTCAGGTCCATGCGGGATTTCGCCTGCTCTTGGAGGCCTGATGCGCATCACCGTCACCGTTGACGGAACGAACTACACCGACGAAGTCGAGCCGCGCACCCTGCTCGTGCACTACCTGCGCGAAAGTGTCGGCAAGGTGGGCACCGTGGTCGGCTGCGACACCAGCAACTGCGGCGCCTGCACCGTCCACCTCGACGGACGCAGCGTGAAGTCCTGCTCGGTGCTCGCGGTTCAGGCCGACGGTTCCGAAGTCACCACCGTGGAAGGGCTGGAGCGGGACGGGCGGTTGCATCCCGTGCAGCAGGCCTTCCACGAGAATCACGCCCTCCAATGCGGGTTCTGCACACCCGGCATGATCATGCAGTCGATCGACCTGCTGGCCGACAACCCCGATCCGGACGAACAGGCCGTGCGGGAGGGGCTCGAAGGCAACCTCTGCCGGTGCACCGGCTACCAGAACATCGTCAAGGCCGTCCGGGACGCGGCCCACCACATGCGGCCAGGAGCCGGGCCGGACGCCGAACGGCTTTCCCGCGAAGAAGCCGCTTCGCATGTGGGCGGGGGTGGTGAGTGATGACCGCGACCATCGAACCCGAGGTCGGAAAGTCCCGTCGCCGCAAGGAAGATCAGCGGCTGATCACCGGCCGGACCCGCTGGACGGATAACCTGACCCTGCCCGGGATGCTGCACCTCGCGGTGCTCCGCAGCCCGATGGCCCACGCCAAGATCGTCTCCATCGACAAGTCGGCGGCGGAGCAGGTGCCGGGCGTCATCGCGGTCTACACCGGGCGGGACCTCGACCCGGAGAGCGCGATCGGCATGCCCTGCGCGTGGCCGATCACCCCGGACATGAAGTCGCCGCGCCGGCCCGTCCTCGCGAGCGACCAGGTCAACTTCGCGGGTGAAGGCGTCGCCGTCGTCGTCGCGCGGACCTCGGTCGCGGCGCACGACGCACTCGAGTCGATCGACGTCGAGTACGAGGACCTGCCGATCGTGCTCGGGCTGGAAAACGCGCTCGCCGAGGGCGCGCCGCTGGTCCACGAGGAGCTCGGCACCAACCGCAACGCCCTGTGGGTCTTCGACTCCGCCGAGGCGGGCACCGGCAAGAGTGTCGAGGAGGCGATCGCGAACTCCGAGGTCGTGCTCAAGCGCCGGTTCCGCCAGCAGCGCCTCATCCCGGCGTTCATGGAGCCCCGTGCCTGCGTGGTCGACCCGACCAGCGCCCAGATCACCCTGTGGGCCGCCACCCAGGTGCCGCACATCCTCAAGACGATGGCCGCGCTGACGCTGGGGATCCCCGAGCACAAGCTGCGGGTGATCGCGCCGGACGTCGGCGGCGGGTTCGGCGGCAAGATCGCCGTGCTGCCCGAGGAACTGATGTGCCTGATCGTGGCGCAGAAGCTCGGCAAGCCGGTGAAATGGACCGAGTCCCGCTCGGAGACCATGCTCGCCGCGCACCACGGCCGCGACCAGATCCAGGACCTGACCATCACCGCGAACGCCGACGGCACCGTCACCGGCCTCAAGGTCGAACTGCTCGCCGACATGGGCGCCTACCTCGGCCTCGTCGGCCCCGGCGTGCCCATCCTGGGCGCGTTCATGTTCAACTCGATCTACAAGTTCCCGGCGTACCACTTCGCTTGCACGAACGTGTTCACCAACACCACTCTCACCGACGCCTACCGCGGCGCCGGGCGGCCGGAGGCCACCTTCGGCATCGAGCGGATCATGGACGAGCTCGCCGACGAGCTGGGCATGGAACCGATGGAGCTGCGGCGGAAGAACTGGATCAAGCACGAGGAGTTCCCGTTCACCACGGTGTGCGGGCTGACCTACGACACGGGCAACTACGAGGCCGCGACCGACAAGGCCCTGCAGCTGTTCGACTACGACGGGCTGCGCCGGGAGCAGGCCGAACGCCGGGCGAGCAACGACCCGGTCCAGCTCGGCATCGGCATCTCGACGTTCACCGAGATGTGCGGGCTGGCGCCTTCGCGGGTGCTCGGTTCGCTGGACTACGCCGCCGGCGGCTGGGAGCACGCCGCGATCAGGGTGCTGCCCACCGGCAAGGTCGAGGTGCTGACCGGCGCGTCGGCGCACGGCCAGGGCCACGAGACGGCCTGGAGCCAGATCGTCGCCGACCAGCTCGGCGTCCCGTTCGAGGACGTCGAAGTGCTGCACGGGGACACGCAGTCGTCCCACAAGGGCATGGACACCTACGGCTCCCGTTCGCTGGTGGTCGGCGGGATCGCGGTGGTCAAGGCCGCCGAGAAGGTCGTCGCCAAGGCCAGGCCGATCGCCGCGCACCTGCTGGAGTGCTCGGAGGACGACCTGGAGTTCGAGGGCGGCAAGTTCACCGTCAAGGGCACCGACGCGGCGACGTCGATCCAGGAGCTCGCGTTCGCGGTGTTCTCCGCGCACAACCTGCCCGACGGGATCGAGCCCTCACTCGACTCCGATGCCACCTTCGACCCGGAGAACTTCTCGTTCCCGCACGGGACCCACCTGTGCGCGACCGAGGTGGACACCGAGACGGGGCGGGTGAAGATCCGCTCGTACGTCTGCGTCGACGACATCGGCGTGGTGGTCAACCCGCTGATCGTGGAGGGCCAGGTGCACGGCGGGCTCGCGCAGGGCATCGCGCAGGCGCTCTACGAGGAGGCCGTGTTCGACGAGAGCGGCACCCTCACCACCGGCACGTTCGCCGACTACCTGCTGCCGTCGGCGATGGACCTGCCCACGTTCACCACCGACCGGACCGAGACGCCGTCCACGACGAATCCCCTGGGCGCCAAGGGAGTCGGCGAGGCGGGCACGATCGCCTCGACCCCGGCCGTGGTCAACTCGGTCGTCGACGCGGTGCGCCACCTCGGCGTGAACGACATCGAAATGCCGCTGAGCCCGATGCGGGTCTGGCACGCCGTGCATCATGGGAGGACCGACGCCGGTGACATCGGCTCGGAATCCGGTGGCGGCCTTGGTTCGATCGACGCCTCCGGAGGTGCCCAGTGATTCCGTCCGCCTTCGACTACGAAGCACCGTCCACATTGGACGAAGCAATCCGCGCGCTGGCCGAGGCCGGTGAGGACGCCAAGGTCCTCGCCGGTGGCCAGAGCCTGCTCCCCGTGCTGCGCATGCGGCTCGCGACGCCGACGAAGCTGATCGACCTGAGCAAGGTCGCCGAGCTCCGTGGGGTGCGGGAGGACGGCGACGCGCTGGTCGTCGGTGCGATGACCACGCACTACGACGTCCAGCGTGACGCGCTGATCGCCGAGCACGCGTCGCTGCTCAAGGACGCGACGGACACGGTGGCGGACCCGCAGGTGCGCCACCGCGGCACGTTCGGCGGCGCGATCGCGCACGCCGATCCGGCCGGTGACCTGCTCGCCCCGGTGCTCGCGCTGGACTGTGAGCTGGTGATCGCCGGGCCGGGCGGGCGGCGGACGGTGAGCGCGGCGGAGTTCTTCCAGGACTTCTTCACGACGTCGCTCGAGCCGGACGAGATCCTGGCCGAGGTCCGGGTGCCCAAGCACACCGGCTGGCGCTCGCACTACGAGAAGTTCAACCGGGTCGCGCAGGCGTGGTCGATGGTCGCCGTCGCGGTCGCCGTCCGCACCGAGGGCGACACGATCGCCGAGGCAAGGGTCACGCTGACCAACATGGGCTCGATCCCGGTGCGTGCCACCGGCGTCGAGTCCGCGCTGGTCGGCGGGCCGTCGACGGCCGAGGCCATCCGGGCCGCGGCCGCCCACGCCGCCGAGGGCACCAGCCCGACCGCGGACGGCAACGCCGACGTCGAGTATCGCCAAGAGCTCGCCAGGGTCCTGACCGGCCGGGCACTCACCGCCGCCGTCGGTTCCTGACCCCTCAAGTGTCATGAAAGGGTCTTTCAGGGCAATTTTTGTCCTGAAAGACCCTTTCATGACACACCAGAGTGCTGCAGAAGGGAGGTTGGGCTGTGCGGCTCGACCACGAGTTCACCGTCCCGGCCCCGGTCGAGGACGTCTGGCAGGCCGTCATCGATCCCGAGCGGGTGGCGCCGTGCATGCCCGGCGCGACGATCACCAAGGTCGAAGGTGACAGCTTCAGCGGCACGGTGAAGGTCAAACTTGGGCCGATCTCCTTGCTGTACAAGGGTTCCGGTGAGTTCCTCGAGAAGGACGAGGCCGCGCACAAGGTCGTCATCAAGGCGTCCGGCAAGGACGCGCGCGGCGGCGGAACGGCCGCGGCGACGGTGACGTTGACGTTGACCGAGCGCGACGGCGGCACTCACGGCGCGGTCGCGACGGACATGGCGGTCACCGGGAAACCCGCGCAGTTCGGGCGGGGGCTGATCGCCGAGGTCGGCGGCAAGATCCTCGACAAGTTCGCGGGCAACCTCGCAGACATGCTGGGCACCGCGGCGCCCGAGCCGGAGGCCGAAGCCGAACCGGTGCCCGAAACGAAACCCGCGCCGGAGAAACCGCAGCTCAAGAGCATCAAGCCGGAAGCAGAGGCGATCGATCTGTTCGAGTACGCGGGTGACTCGGTCCTCAAGCGGCTCGCCCCGGTGCTGCTGGCCCTCGCGGGACTGTTCGCCGTGGTCGCCCTCATCCGCGCGATCCGCCGCTGAGCCTGTGACCAACGGCGCATGGCGGCCCCGGAAGTGAGAAATTAGCCCGCACCCCCGTCGGTTGAACCCGGTATGAGTGCGGACCACGAAACCGACGTCGTCGTGATCGGCGCCGGGCAGGCAGGCCTGTCGGCGGCGTATCACCTGCGCCGCGCCGGCCTCGCCAACGAGACCGGTTTCGTGTTGCTCGACCACGGCAAGCGCGCGGGCGGCGCCTGGCAGTACCGGTGGCCGTCGCTGGTGCTCGGCAAGGTGCACGGGCTCTACGACCTGCCGGGCATGGCGCTGGGCGCCCCCGACCGCACCCGCCCGGCGTCTGAGGTCGTCGCCGAGTACTTCGACCGTTTCGAGCGCACGTACGGCCTGCCGGTCCACCGCCCGGTCGACGTCCAGAGCGTCAGCCGCGCGGGTGACAGGCTGGTCGTGGCGAGCCCGGCGGAGTCGTGGTCCGCGCGTGCCGTGATCAGCGCGACCGGCACCTGGGACCGCCCGTTCTGGCCGCACTACCCCGGCCAGGAGACCTTCGCCGGACGCCAGCTGCACACGGCCGATTACACCGGCGTCGAGGACTTCCGCGGCCGTCGGGTCGTGGTCGTCGGTGGTGGCACCTCGGCGGTCCAGCTGCTGATGGAGATCGCGACGGTGGCCCGCGCCACCACCTGGGTGACGCGGCGTCCGCCGGTGTGGCGCGAGCAGCCGTTCAGCGAGGACTGGGGCCGCGAGGCCGTCGCGAAGGTCGAGCAGGCCGTGCGCGAGGGCAAGCCACCTGCCAGCGTGGTGAGCGTGACCGACCTGGCCATCACGCCCGAGGTTCGCCGCGCGATGGACGACGGTGTGCTGGACCGGCGCCCCATGTTCGACCGGATCACCCCGGCGGGCGTCGTCTGGGCCGACGGCGTCCAGGAGCGCGCGGACGTGATCCTGTGGGCCACCGGCTTCCGCGCGGCGATCGACCACCTCGCGCCGCTGCACGTGCGCGAGCCCGGCGGCGGCATCCGGATGGACGGCACCCGAGTGGTCGCCGAACCGCGCTTGCACCTGGTCGGCTACGGACCTTCGGCGAGCACCGTCGGCGCCAACCGCGCGGGCCGGGCGGCCGTGGCAGAGGTCAGACGACTGCTGGAGCCGTAGCCCGTCCCGCTGAGCGGGGCACGCAGCCCGGGATCCGCCGGTCTTGATCGATCCCTTTGCGTCCGCCGCTACGACATCCGGGGGATGCCCTTGCCGGGGGAAAGTGAAACTCGTTACAGTCGCTTTAGTTAGGAAACCTTCCTTATTTAAGTCACTGTTCACGCTCGTCTCCGCCCCGCCGCCCGAGGAGAGCCCGTGTATTCACGCAGAGCCAAGCTTGCCACGGTCGTGGCCGCCATTCTGCTGTTACCCCCGCTGCTGAGCGGAAGCGCGACCGCCCAGGCTGTCGACGTTCTCCTCTCGCAGGGCAAGCCGGTCGTCGCCTCGACCGTCGAGAGCTCGTCGCTCAACGGCGACAAGGCGGTGGACGGCAACACGGCCACGCGGTGGGCGAGTCTGGTCAGCGCCGATCCGCAGTGGCTCCGGGTCGACCTCGGTCAACCGTCCACTGTGCACAGGGTGAAACTGAACTGGGAAGCGGCCTACGCCAAGAAGTACCGGCTCGAGGTGTCCGACAACGGGACCCAGTGGTCCACTGTGTACACCGAATCCGCCGGTGACGGCAAGATCGACGACCGGACAGGGCTCGTGGCACACGGACGTTACCTGCGGCTGGTCGGCACCGAGCGTGCCACCAAGTACGGTTACTCGCTCTGGGAGCTCGAGGCGTTCGGCACGGCGGACTCCACAGGGGACAACCAGGCGCCCACTGTCCCTTCCGGACTGACCGCCGGGGCGGTGACGGCGACGAGCGCCGCGCTGAGCTGGGCTCCGGCCACGGACAACGTCGGCGTCGCCGGATATGACATCCTGCGCAACGGGGCGGTGGTCGCGACGTCCGAGTCCACCGCCTTCACCGACAGCGGCCTGACGCCCGACACGGCCTACACCTACGCCGTCCGGGCGCGCGACCTCGCGGGCAATATCTCGTCGGCGAGCACCGGTGTCACGGTGAAGACCGCGGCGGGGCCGGGCGGCGGGTTCGTGCTGGCCGCGGCCGGGGACATCGCCGACCGGTGTACCGCGGCGGACCCGAAATGCGTGCACCCCAAGACCGCGAAACTGGTCGAGGGGATCAATCCCGCGGCCGTGATCACCATGGGCGACAACCAGTATGACGACGCGCACCTGTCCGATTTCAAGAGCTACTTCGACACCTCTTGGGGCAAGTTCAAGCCGATCATGCACCCCATCCCCGGCAACCACGAGACCTACGACGACGTGAAGTACGACGGCTACAAGAAGTACTTCGGCGCCATCGCGACTCCGCAGGGGCAGACCTACTACAGCTGGAACATGGGCAACTGGCACTTCATCGCGCTCGACTCCAACGACTTCGTGAAGGAGAGCGAGTCGGCCGCCGAGCCGCCGCAGCTGACCTGGCTCAAGGCGGATCTCGCGAAGAACACCAAAGGCTGTGTCGCGGCGTATTACCACCATCCGCGGTTCAGCTCCGGCGATCACGGTGACAACCCGGACGCCGCGGTGCTGTGGAAGACGCTCGTCGACGCGAAGGTGGACCTCGTGCTGAACGGGCACGACCACCACTACGAGCGGTTCCTGCCGCAGAACGCCGACGGCAAGCCCGATCCGGCCGGTCCGGTGCAGATCCTCGGCGGCATGGGCGGGATGTCCCTGTACGACATCCACGCCGCGCATCCCGCGACGGCGAAGCTGATCGGGGGGACGTTCGGCGTGCTCAAGCTGAGCATGACCGACACGAGCTTCACCTCCCAGCTCGTCGGGCTGGACGGAAAGGTCCTCGACAGCAGCCCGAACTACTCCTGCCACTGAGTATCCACAGACCCACGGGCCGGCTCTGACCGAAGGCGGGGCGGGCCGGCCCGTGGCCCCCGGGAGGCGTCACGTATGTACATCGCAACCGCCCGTGCCACCCCGGTGGGCGACCGCGCAGGGCTGGCGCGCCGGGTGTCCGGCAACGTGCTGGCGCTCGGCGCGGTCAGCCTGGTCACCGACGTCTCCTCGGAGATGGTCACCGCGGTGCTCCCGCTCTACCTGGTGCTCGGCCTCGGCCTGAGCCCGCTGCAGTTCGGTCTGCTCGACGGGCTCTACGCGGGGGTCACCGCCGTGGTCCGGCTGCTCGGCGGGCAGCTGGCCGATCGGTGGCAGCGACTCAAGGCGGTCGCCGGGTTCGGCTACGGATTGTCCGCAGTATGCAAAATCGGGCTGCTGCTGGCGGGTTCGTCCGTCGCCGCGATCGGGGCGGTGCTCGCGGCCGACCGCACCGGGAAGGGCCTGCGCACCGCGCCGCGGGACGCGCTGATCTCGCTGAGCTCCGAGCCGGACATGCTCGGCCGCGCGTTCGGCGTGCATCGCGCGATGGACACCGTGGGCGCGTTCCTCGGCCCGCTGGCCGCGATGGCGGTGCTCTGGCTCAGCCTCGGCAGCTACGACTCCGTGTTCTTCACCAGCTTCTGCATCGCCGCGGTCGGCGTGCTGCTGCTGGGTTTGCTGGTGCGTGACCAGCCTGTGCTGGAACGCACCGTCCTGGAAAGCAAGGCGAAGGCGGCGCTCGGGCTGCTGCGGCTCGCGCCGTTCCGCCGGGTGTGTGCGTGGGCCGCGCTGCTCGGGCTGGTCACCATCAGCGATTCGTTCGTCTACCTGGTGTTGCAGCGACGCTGGGACATCGCGGCGGTGTACTTCCCGCTGCTGCCGCTCGGCACAGCCGGGGTGTACCTGCTGCTGGCGGTGCCGCTGGGCAGGCTGGCCGACCGGGTCGGCCGGTGGAAGGTGTTCCTCGGCGGCCACCTCGCGCTGGTGCTCGCCCTGACCATCCTTTGTGGACCTTTCGACGGTTTCGCGCTCGCTCTGTGCGCACTGGCGTTGCACGGGCTGTTCTACGCCGCCACGGACGGGGTGCTGATGGCCGCGGCCGGGCCGTTGCTGCCGCCTGAGCTGCGGGCCACCGGGATGGCGCTCGTGCAGACCGGCCAGGCGCTGACCCGGATGCTCTCCTCGGTGGTGTTCGGCGCCGCCTGGACCTGGTGGGACGTGCGCTCGGCCGTGGCCGTCACGGCCGGTGCGCTGGTGCTGGTCGTCGTGGCCGCCGCCATCGTCCGGCCGCTGGGAGGCCGCGCGTGAAGCGCGCCATGCTGGTGCTGGCCGCCGTCGTCGTGCTGGCCGGGGCTTCCGTCGCCTACGTCGTCCACGCGCGTGATCGCGGGCCGGGCGGTGTCGAGGCCAACACGGTGCCGGTGGTGTCCGGGCGGCAGCTTTCCCTGCGGGGACCGGAGCGGCTGCTGTTCCGCAACACCGCGGCGGGCCCGGACTTCGGGAGGCTGTCGTCGGTCCCGTCCGCCCGGCCGGACGCCATCCGGGAGGCGACCGGCCTGACCTGCGACCGGTTCGCGGTGTCGGCCGGGACCGGTCTGTGCCTCACCGCGCGTCCGGACGTGCTGCCTCCGGTGACCGACGTGCTCGTCCTCGGCCGGGACCTGACTGTCCGCAGGCGGCTGGAAATCCCGGGGACGCCCAGCCGGGCGCGGGTGTCGCCCGACGGCAAGCTGGCCTACTGGTCCCTGTTCGTCACGGGTGATTCCTATGCGGAGACAGGCTTTTCGACGCGGGCCGGGATTCTGGAGGTCGAGACCGGGAAGCTGGTCAAGACGATCGAAGAGCTGCCGGTGTTCCGCGACGGGCAGCGGTACTTCGCTTCGGACGTCAACTACTGGGGCGTCACGTTCGCCCCCGACGGGAACCGGTTCTACGCGACGCTCGGCAGCAAGGGCAAGACGTTCCTGGTCGAGGGCGACTACGCGAACTACCGCGGCCGGGTGCTGCGCGAGAACGTCGAGTGCCCGTCGCTGTCACCCGACGGCAAGCGGGTGGCGTTCAAGAAGCGCGTCTCGGACGATCCGGCCGCACCCTGGCGACTGTTCGTCCTGGAGTTGGCTTCCCTGAAGGAAACCCCGCTGGCCGAGACACACTCAGTCGACGACCAGGCCCTCTGGCGCGACGACTCGACGATCCTGTACTCACTGCCGCGCGCGGACTCCGGCTCCGACGTCTGGTCCGTCCCCGCCGACGGCGCAGGCACCCCAGCCCTGCTCATCCCGCACGCCGCCTCCCCCGCACTGTCGAACTCGGGCCCGCCGATGTAGAACTCGGGCCCGCCGGTGTGGGACTCGCCGCGTGTCGGCGAGTCCCACGTTCGGGGGCCTGAGTTCTGCGGTTAGGTGAGGTGGCGGAGCTGGGTGGGGTGGGGCTCGGCCGCGCCGGAGAGGTGGGCGGGGACGCCGACCTGCCACCAGGCGCCTGCCTCCGTCCAGGAGTCCGGCTGGGTGCGGACCACTACGACGGCTGGGCGGCGCTCGGCCACCGCGGCTTCGCGCGCTTTCGCGTACGCGATCTGGACGTCGGAGAGCGACGTAGCGGTGAAGACTGCGCAGCCGAGGGACTCCGCGTGACGGGCGAAGTCGACGCGCGGAGGTGAAGCGTGGTTGCTGCGGCAGTCGGCGTAGAGGTTGTTGAACGCCTGGCCGCCCTGTCCCGTTTGGAGGCGGGCGATGACCGCGTAGCCGTCGTTGTCGCACACGACGGCCACGAGCGGGTGGCCTGCGAAGGCTGCTGAGAACAGCTCGGAGTTCAGCATCAGGTACGAGCCGTCGCCGAGCATCGTCGTCACCAGGCCGTCGGTGTGCGCCATCGCCGCGCCCCAGGCGCCCGCGACCTCGTAACCCATGCACGAGAAGCCGTACTCGACGTCCATGCTCACCGCGCCGGACCCGCGCCAGCCGCCGATGAGCTCGCCAGGCAACCCGCCGGACGCCGTCAGCACGTAGTCGCGCGGTTCGGACAGGTCGTTCACCACGCCTACGACCTGCGCGTACGTCGGCACGCCGTCGGTGGGCGCGCGCAAGGTGTCGATGTGGGTGTCCCACCGCGCGCGTTCGGCAGAGGCTCGGGACGTCCAGGAAGGGTCGACGGTCCAGCTTTCCAGCTGTGCCGCCAGCTCCGCGAGGCCCGCGTCCGCGTCGCCGACGACGGCCAGCGCGCCGTGCTTGACCGCGTCGAACCGCGCCGCGTTCAGCGTCACCAAGCGGACGTCGGGAGAGAACACTGTCCACGACGCCGTGGTGAAGTCCTGCAGCCGCGTCCCGACGGCGAGCACGACGTCCGCCTCGCCCGCCAGGACGTTCGCCGAGAGTGACCCGGTCACGCCGAGCGGCCCGGCGTGCAGCGGGTGATCGTGCGGCACCAGCGTGCGGCCCGCGGTGGTCTCGGTGACCGGAATCCCGTGCCGCTCGGCGAAGTCCAGCGCCCGCTGTCCCGCGCCCGAGTACCGGACGCCGCCGCCGAGCACGAGCAGCGGCCTGCGAGCCGTGCGCAGCGTCCCGGCGGCTTCGGTCAGCGCCCGCCGGTCGGGGCGGGATCGCAGCAGCCGGTGGGTGACCGGCGCGAACAGCGACTCGGGGAAGTCGTACGTCTCCGCCTGGACATCCTGGGGCAGTGCCAGCGTCACCGGCCCGGCGTCGGCGGGGTCGGTGAGCACGCGCGCGACCTGTGGCAGGGTGGCGATCAGCTGCTCCGGACGGGTGATCCGGTCGAAATAACGGCTTACTGCACGGAACGCGTCGTTGACCGTCGCCGTCGGGTCGTGGAAGTGCTCGACCTGCTGGAGCACCGGGTCCGGCGCGCGGCTGACGAACGTGTCGCCCGGCAGGAGCAGCACCGGCAGCCGGTTCGCGTGCGCGACCCCGGCCGCGGTGACCATGTTCAGCGCGCCCGGCCCGATCGACGACGTCACGACGCCGACCTGCCGCCGGTGCGTCGCCTTCGCGTAGCCGACGGCGGCGAGCGCCATGCCCTGCTCGGTGTGCCCGCGCCAGACGGGGATCTCGTCGCGGTGCTCCTCCAGCGCGGTGCCGAGGCCGAGGACGTTGCCGTGCCCGAAGATCGCGAACACCCCGGGGAACAGCGGGACCTCACGGCCGTCGAGGGTCTCCGAGCGCTGCGCCAGCAGCCAGCGCACGAGGGCCTGTGCGGTGGTCAGCTTCATGAGATTCGTCCTTTGTGGCTCGTCACCGGGCAGCGCGGGTCGGTCGGCTGGTCGTTCCAGGTCTCGCGGATCCAGCTGTGCGCCGGGTCGTCGCAGAACGCCATCGACCGGTCCTCGGCGGGCCCGGCCAGTACGTTGAGGTAGTACATCGGATACCCGGGCGCCGCCACGCACGGCCCGTGATATCCCCTTGGGACCAGGAAAACATCACCGTCGCGCACCGCGACGTCCTCGTCCAGCCCACCGTCCGCCGTGTACGTCCGATGTAGACCAAAGCCTTCGCGTGAGGGCGTGACCTCGTCGCGTCCGGCGATGCGGAAGTAGTAGATCTCCTCGTTGACGACCTCGCACTCCGACGCCATGTCATGCTTGTGCGGCGGATAGGAGGACCAGTTGCCGCCGGGCGTGATCAGCTCGCACGCGTTGAGCTTGTCCGCGTGGTCCCACACCCCGGGTGTCCCGAAGTTGGTCACCTGACGGGTCGCCTGGCCCGCCCCGCGCACCTCGACCGGCACGTTCTCCGCCGGGCCGTACCGTGCGTCGAGACGCCGGGTGCAGCGTGCCATCGGCAGCGCGACCTCGATACCCTCCACAGTGGACAGCTCGACTTCGGCGTCGCGGGGGACGTAGGCGAAGTCCGTGACCCGGCTGAACACCGACTCGCGCCCCGCGAGTTCGAACACCAGCCCGTCGACGCGGACGGTGCAGGAACCCGCCAGTGGCAGTACGAACGCCTCGAACTCGCCGGTGTGCACCACCCGGGAGGTCCTGGCGGCGAGCCGGAGCACCCGCAGGCCGGTGTAGGCCCAGCCCGCTGCCTCCGGCGTCAGCTGGACGGGGTCTTCGCCCTCGGTCAGAGTCCCGAGTGGACGGTGCAGCTTGCTCACTTGGCGGCCTCCAATACCTTCGCGGCCGCCTCGACGGCGGCACCGACGTCACCGTCCGGCGGGTACAGCAGGGTCCGGCCCACGACGAGCCCTCGGACCGTCTCGTGGCGCAGCGTGCGGCCCCAGGACGCCAGGTCGGCGACCGGGTCGGCCGACGGGACGCCGCCGAGCACGACCACCGGCAGCGTTGTCGCGTTGAGCACCGCCGGGTCGTCCGCCGCGGGCAGCTTCAGCCAGGTGTACGCCGAGGTCACCCCGATCCCGGAGGCCACCGTCACCGCGCGAGTCAGCGACACGGCGTCCTTCTGTAGCAACAGTTTCCCTGAAGCGTCACGGACGTAGGGCAGCGGCTCGACCATCGCCATCAGGCCACGGGCGGCCAGCTCCGACACCGCCTGCGCGCACGCCTGCAGCGTCGGCACCGTGCCGGGATCCGAGTCGACCAGCCGCAGCAGCATCTTGCCACCGTCCAAACCGGACTCCGCCACCGACTTCGCGTCGTAGCCGGTGAACCGGTCGTCGATTTCCCAGTCGGCTCCGGCCAGCCCGCCCCGGTTCATCGAGCCGATGACGATCTTGTCGTGCAGCGCGCCGAGCAGCAGGAGTTCCTCGACGACGTCGGGCGTGCCGAGCAGGCCGTCCACCGCCGGGTTTTCCAGCGCGATCAGCAACCGCTCGATGAGTGAGCGCCGGTCGGCCATCGCCATCGGGTCGCCACCGACGCTCAGCGCCCCTCGTGCCGGGTGATCGGCGGCGACCAGGAACAGGGTTCCCTTACCAGACAACAGACTTGGCCGTTTGCGCCGCTCGGCGTAGGCGCGCGCCACCGCGCCGGGGTCGGCCGCCCTGGTCTCCAGCAGCGCGTGCCAGCGTTCGTCGGTCAGGGTCACAGCAGCTCCTCGATTTCCGCGGCCGTCGGCATGGCGTCCGCGCAGGCCAGCCGCGACGCGACGAGCGCGCCGGCGGCGTTGGCGTAGGTGGCGATCCGGACGGGGTCCCAGCCGGACAGCAGCCCGTGGATCAGGGCGCCGCCGAAACCGTCACCGGCACCGAGCCCGCAGACGACCTCGACCCGTTGCGGTCGCACGGTCCAGCGGCCTTCCGGGGTCGCGACGAGCACGCCGTCCGCGCCCTTCTTGATGACCGCGAGCCGGACCCCGCGCTCCAGCATCCGCGTGGCGGCCTCGTCGGGGTCGGCGGTCCCGACCGCGACTTCGGCCTCCGCCCGGTTGCCGACCGCGACGCCGACGTGGTCCAGCATCCAGCCGATCTCGGCCCGCGCGGTCTCGACGTCCGGCCAGAACATCGGCCGATAGTCCAGGTCCAGCACGGTGTGCTCACGCCGCCCGCGCCGCTCCAGGATCTTGCGCTGGGTGCCACGCGCGGGCTCGGTGGACACGCCCGTGCCGGTGACCCACAGCAGCGGCACCGACTCGATGACGTCCCAGGGCACGTCGGCCTCGGAGATCGTGAGGTCCGGCGCGATGGGGGAGCGGTAGAACAGCAGTGGCGGGTCCGCGGGCGGGTTCAGCTCGCAGAACACCACTGGCGTCTGGAGATCCTGGGAGGTCCCGACGTGCTCGGGCGACACCCCGAAGCCCGTCAGCGCTTGGCGTACGTAGTCGCCGAAGCCGTCCGGGCCGACCTTGGTCAGCACCGCCGTCGACCGGCCGAGCCGCGCGGCGGCGACCGCGACGTTGGTCGCGGTCCCGCCGAGCGACTTGGCGAACGTGCGGACGTCGGCCAGCGGTACCCCGCTCTGTTCGGGATAGAGGTCGACGCCGACCCGGCCGATCGTCAGTGCTTCCAGACTCATGACTCCACGGCCCGCAATTCGTGCTCCAGGGCTTCCAGTTCGGCGCCACCGGCCATCTGCCGGGTGAGCTCGTTGATGTCGATCTCGGACTTCTCGTACGAACCCAGTGGCGCACCCCGCTTGAGCAGCAGGAACCGGTCCGCCACGGGGTAGGCGTGATGCGGGTTGTGCGTGATCAGCACGACGCCGAGCCCACGATCGCGAGCCTGCGCCACGTACTTGAGCACCACCCCGGCCTGCTTCACGCCGAGGGCGGCGGTCGGTTCGTCGAGGATCAGCACCTTCGCTCCGAAGTGGACTGCCCGTGCGATGGCCACACACTGGCGCTCGCCGCCGGAGAGTGTGCCGACCGGCTGCTCGACGTCCCGCAGGTCGATGCCCATGTCGGACAACGCCTTCTTGGTCAGCTCGCGGCCCTTCTTGCGGTCCAGCGCGCGGAACGGCCCAAAGCCGACGGTCGGCTCGGAGCCGAGGAAGAAGTTCCGCCAGACGCTCATCAGCGGGACCACCGCGAGGTCTTGGTAGACCGTCGCGATTCCCCGGTCCAGGGCCTCACGCGGGGACGCGAAGGTCACCGGTGTGCCTTCGACCAGGAACTCGCCGCGGTCGTGCTGGTGCACCCCGGCGAGGATCTTGATCAGCGTGGACTTCCCGGCGCCGTTGTCGCCGAGCACACAGGTGACCTCACCGGCGTTGACCACAGTGGTCACATCGCGCAGCGCGATGACACTGCCGTACGTCTTGCCGATGTCCTTGACTTCGAGGAGTGCGCTCATCGTCGTACCCTTTCCGCGCGCCGCCGGAAGGCGTTGTTGACCAGGACCGCCGCCAGCAGCATGATGCCGAGGAACAGCATGAACCAATCGCTGTCCCAGCGGGCGAAGATGATGCCCTGACGGGCCATGCCGAAGATCAGCGCGCCGATCGCCGCGCCGATGGCCGAACCGAACCCGCCGGTGAGCAGACAGCCGCCGATGACCGCCGCGATGATGTACTGGAACTCCAGCCCGATGCCCTGGTTGGCCTGCACGCTGGCGAACCGCAGGATGTTGATCGAGCCGACCAGCCACGCGGCGAGCGCGGTGGTCATGAACAGCGCGATCTTCGTGCGCACCACCGGCACGCCGACCGCGCGCGAACTCTGCGCCGAGCCGCCGACCGCGAAGATCCAGTTGCCGAACCGGGTCCGGACCAGCAGCCAGGCCGCGACGGCCGCGAAGCCGATCCACCACAGGATCGAGATCTGGAACTGCGTGCCGCCGATGTCCACAGTGGACGCGAAGACGAACCCGGCGGAGGCGTAGCCGTCGGTCGAGCGCATGCCGGAAACCTGCACGGTGCCGGTGATCAGCCGCGTGACACCGAGGTTGAGCCCTTGTAGCGCAAGGAAAGTGCCGAGCGTGACGATGAAGCTGGGCAAGCCGGTCTTCATCACCAGCCAGCCGTTGAACGCGCCGACGGCCAGCGCGAAGACCAGCGAGATCAGCAGCGCGAGCCAGACGTTCATGCCCGCCTCGGTCGCGAGGATGGACGTCACCAGCGCGGTCGACGCCGTCATGACGCCCGCCGAGAGGTCGAATTCACCGCCGACCATGAGCATCGAGACGGCGACGGCCATGATGCCCAGCGTCGACGCGTCGTCGAGCCAGGTCGCGACGCCGCTGCCGCTGAAGAACTTGTCGGTGACGAGGGTGAAGAACAGGAACACCACCACCGCGCCGAGCAGCGCGCCGATCTCCGGGCGGATGATCAGCCTGTCCACCATGCGGGGTTTGGAGACGCGTTCGTCGAGGGTCGTCGTCATCGGGTGCCCCTTTGCACGTACTGGCCGACCTTGTCCACAGTGGATTTGTCGACAAGGTCGGGTCCGGTGAGGACCGGCTTCCCGCCGCCGACGACGTTCGCGTTGTCCCGGTACAGCTTGAGGAACATCACCGGCAGGTAGCCCTGCTCGTACTGCTGCTGGTCGACCGCGAACAGCACCTCGCCGGACTTGATGGCCGCCACGACGTCGGGGTTGAGGTCGAACGTGCCGACCTGGGCGGCCGAGCCGACCGACTTGATCGCGCTCGCCGCACGCGCGGCGACCTGCGAGTTCAGCGTCAGGACGGCGTCGATCGAGGAGTCGGTCTGCACCGCGCCCCTGATCCGCGACTCCGCGTCGGTCGGGTTGGAGATGTCGACCTGCAGGGTCTGCACGTCGCCGCCGAACCCGCGCTTGGCGCCGTCACAGCGCTGCGCCTGGCCGACGTTCCCGGCCTCGTGGATCACGCAGAGCATCTTCTTCTTGCCGAGCGCCTTGAATTTCGCACCGGCCTGCTCGCCCGCGATGCCTTCGTTCTGGCCGACGTGGGTCAGTGCGCCGAACTCCGCGCTCTTGTCCTCGCCCGAGTTGATCGTGATCACCGGGATCCCCGCCTGGATCGCCTTCGCGATCGACGGCCGGAGCGCGTCCGGGTTGGCCATGGAGACGACGAGTCCGCCGACGTGCTGGGCGACGGCGTTGTCGATCAGCTTGGCCTGGTTACCGGGGTCGCCGTCGGAGTTGTACTCGACCTGGACGTTCAGGTCCTTGCCCGCCTGTTCGGCACCGTTCTTGACCACGTTCCAGAACGCGTCACCCGGCGAACCGTGCGAGATGACCGCGACGCGCAGCGGCCCGTCGTCGACCGGTGCCGGAGCGACCGGCGCCGCCTTTTCCTCGGCGGCGGGCCCGGTGCACGCCGACAGGAGCAAAGCCCCCGCAGCGGCCAGAAGCCCTAGTTTCCAGCGATGGGACATCGTCGTCTCTCCTCGCTTCTTCCTGTTACTCAGCAGCCTGGAGCCGGCTGACGATTCCGTTGAGATGGGCCAGGCTCCTGGCCACGTCCCGCTTGGGGAGATCCGGGGGGCTTTCCTCGCTCAGCGCGGTGTCCTGTTCGAGGACGTACCAGCCGTCGTAGCCCGCCTCGTGGACGAACCTGACCAGTGCTTCGAGGTCGACGTCCCCGTCACCGAGCGGGACGTACAACCCCTTGCCGACGGCTTCCTGGTACGGGAGCTTGCCAGTACGGACGTCTTCGGCGAGCGCGCCACGCACGTCCTTCAGGTGCAGATGGCCGATCCGGTCCGGGTAGCGCTTGGCCAGCTCGACCGGATCGGTGCCGCCGATCAGCAGGTGCCCGGTGTCGAGGCACAGGGGGAGGTCGGAGTCGGCGAGGAAGCGCTCCACCTCGGCCTGGGTCTCGGCGTGCGTGCCCACGTGCGGGTGCAGCACCGCGCGCAGTCCGTGCTTCGCCGCGATGTCGCGAACCTTCGCCGAGGTGTCGATGAGCGTCGCCCATTCGGCGTCGGTCAGCGGGGGCCGTTCGTCGTAACCGTCCAGCCCGGTGGCCGCCGCGAGGACCAGTACCTCGGCGCCGCAGGCGGCGAACAACGCGGCGGACTCCTCGGCCTCGGCCAGCGCGGCGTCCGGGTTCTCATGCAGGACGACGGCGAGGAAGCCGCCGATCAGGCTCAGCCCGTGGCCGCTCAGTAGCGTCCGCAGCTCGGCGGGGTCGCGCGGGAGGTATCCGGGCGGGCCCAGCTCGGTGGCGCCGATGCCCAGCTCCGCCATTTCGCCCAGCACCGCAGGGGCGTCGAGGACGCGCCCCCAGCCGGGTACTTCGCACACTCCCCAGGAGATGGGCGCGGCGGCGATGCGGATCTTGGACGGCGGCGACGTCGGTGTCATCAGATGCTGCTCCGGGTCCGGCGGCGGGTGTGTTAGAGCGCTCTATTGATTAGAGCGCTCTAATCTTGTAGCGTCCATCACAGCAAAGTCAAGGGTTGAGTTCAGGGGAGGCACGGATGGTACGACCGACCATGGAGGACGTGGCCGCCCGTGCTGGGGTTTCCCGCGCGCTCGTCTCGCTGGTGATGAGGAATTCACCGAAGGTCTCCGACCAGCGCCGGGCCGCGGTGCTCCTGGCCGCCGAAGAACTCGGTTATGAACCGCACGTGATGGCAAGGTCGTTGGCCAGCCGCACTTCCACCGTCCTCGGGGTCATGGTTTCCGACCTGCGCAACGCCTTCTTCGCGGACGTCGTCGAGGGTCTCGACGCGGCCGCGCAGGCCGCCGGTTTCAACCTCATCCTCAACACCGGTGGCCGCAGCCCGGTCCGCGAGCGGGCGGCCCTGCGCAGCCTGCTCTCGTTCCGGCCCGCCGGACTGATCCTGCTGTCCCCGGTGGTGCCCGCCGCGGCCATCGACGACGCGGCCGGGCAGTGCCCGGTCGTGCTGGTGTCGCGCACCTCGCGCTCGGCGGACGTCGACACGGTCAACGATGACGGCGAGGCCGGTTCGGCGCTCGCGGTCGACCACCTGGTACGCCTCGGCCACCGCCGGATAGCGCATCTCGACGGCGGTGGCGCCGCTACTGCCGCGTCCCGCCGTCGCGGCTACCGGCAGGCCATGATCGGGCACGGGCTGGAGCCGATCGTGATCGGCAGCGAACACACCGACAGCGCGGGCGAGAAGGCCGTGCGGGAGCTGCTCATGCAGTATTCGCCGCCGATCCTGCCGACAGCTTTGCTGGCGGGTAACGACTTCAACGCCGTTGGCGCGATCTCCGGGCTCGAAGAGGCCGGGCTGCGGGTGCCGGAGGACGTGTCCGTGGTCGGCTACGACAACACCTCCCTCGCCGCGCTGCGACATCTCTCACTGACCACAGTGGACCAGCCAAGGACCGAGATGGGCAGGCTCGCCGTCGAGGCACTGCTGGAACGGGTGCGCGAAGAGCGCACCGAGCCCGTCCGTCATCTGCTGCACCCCTCGCTGGTGGTCCGTTCGACCACCGCCGCTCCCTAGGAGAAGTACCTTGACCGAACTAGTCCAGCACTGGATCGACGGCGCCCGCACCCCGGGCGTCTCCGGGCGTCGTGGTGACGTCTTCCAGCCCGCCACCGGTGAGGTCGCGCGTCAGGTCGCGCTCGCCGATCAGTCCGATGTGGACCTGGCGGTCGCGTCCGCGGTGAAGGCTTCGCAGGACTGGGCCGACAGCTCGCTGTCCAGCCGCACCCGCGTCCTGTTCAAGTTCCGCGAGCTGCTCGACGAGCACCGCGGCGAGCTCGCCGCGCTGATCACGGCGGAGCACGGCAAGGTGCTCTCCGACGCCGCCGGTGAGGTGCAGCGCGGGCTGGAGGTCGTCGAGTTCGCCTGCGGCATCCCGCAGCTGCTCAAGGGAGAGCACTCCGAGCAGGTCTCGCGCGGGATCGACGCCTACTCGATCCGCCAGCCGCTCGGTGTCGTCGCGGGCATCACCCCGTTCAACTTCCCCGTGATGGTCCCGATGTGGATGTTCCCGATCGCCATCGCCTGCGGGAACACGTTCGTGCTGAAGCCTTCGGACCGTGATCCGTCGGCATCGGTTCGCCTGGCCGAGCTGTTCTCCGAGGCCGGTCTGCCGCCGGGCGTGCTCAACGTCCTGCAGGGCGACGCCGACGCGGTCAACGCGCTGCTGAACCACCCGGACATCGCCGGGGCGTCGTTCGTCGGCTCCACCCCGATCGCCAAGCACGTCTACGCCACCGGCACGGCGGCGGGCAAGCGGGTCCAGGCGCTGGGCGGCGCGAAGAACCACATGGTCGTGCTGCCGGACGCGGACATCGCGGGCGCGGTGGACGCGGCGGTGTCGGCGGGTTACGGCAGCGCGGGTGAGCGGTGCATGGCGATCTCGGTCGTGGTCGCCGTCGGGGACAGCGCCGACGAGCTCGTCGCGGCGATCGCCGAGCGGACCCGGAAACTCAAGACCGGGCCTGGCACGGACGAGTCGTCGCAGATGGGCCCGGTGGTCACCGCCGCCGCGCGCGACCGGATTGTGTCCTATGTAGACTCCGGCGTCGAGTCGGGCGCCGAACTGGTGGTTGACGGGCGCGGCTTCTCCCCGGAGGATCACCAGGGGGGATTCTGGGTCGGGCCCACCTTGTTTGACCACGTGACGCGCGAGATGCCCGTCTACACCGACGAGATCTTCGGGCCGGTCCTCGTGGTCGTGCGCGCCGATTCCTGCGAGGCCGCGCTGGAGATCGTCAACGGCAACCAGTACGGCAACGGCACCGCCATCTTCACCGCCGACGGCCTCGCCGCCCGCGAGTACCAGCGTCGCGTCACCGTGGGCATGGTCGGGATCAACGTCCCGATCCCGGTCCCGATGGCCTACTACTCCTTCGGTGGCTGGAAGGACTCGCTGTTCGGCGACACCCACGTCCACGGCGCGGAGGGCGTGCGCTTCTACACCAGGGGCAAGGCGATCACGTCCCGCTGGCCGAACCAGGCCGCGGGCGTGGACCTGGGGTTCCCCACGCATGGCTGAGCTGATTTCTACGGGAGGGTAAGACAATGAGGTTGGGACTAGCAGGCACCGGCCGGATCGGCACTTCGCACGCCGAGACGCTCAAGAGCTTCGACGAGGTCGACTCCGTGATCGTCGCCGACGTGGACACCGCGCGGGCGCGGGCGACCGGCGCCAAACTGGGGGTCGAGGTCGCCGAAGACATCGACGCGCTCTTCAAGTCCGGTTTGGACGGTCTGGTGGTCACCGCGGCCACCGATGCGCATCCGAAGCTGATCATCGCCGCTGTCGACGCGGGCATCCCGGTGTTCTGCGAGAAGCCGGTCGCCGCGGACATCCCCGGCACACTCGCCGTGCTCGACCGGATCACCGGTTCGGCGGTCCCGGTGCAGATCGGTTTCCAGCGCCGGTTCGACGCGGGGTACGCCGCCGCCCGCGCCGCGGTGGTCTCCGGCGAGCTCGGCTGGCTGCACACGTTGCGGGCCACCACGCTGGACCCGGCGCCGCCACCCGCGGAGTATGTCGCGCACTCCGGCGGGCTTTTCCGCGACTGCGGGGTGCACGACTTCGACGTCGTGCGGTTCGTGAGCGGGCGCGAGGTCGTCGAGGTGTACGCCGTGGGCGGCAACCGCGGCGAGCGGTTCTTCGTGGACGCCGGGGACGTCGACACGGCGGCGGTGACGCTGACGCTGGACGACGGCACGCTCGCCGCGGTGTCGCTGACCCGCTACAACGGCGCGGGCTACGACGTCCGGCTCGAGGTGCTGGGCTCGGCGGCCAACATCGTGGTCGGCCTGGACGACCGGGCGCCGCTGCGTTCGGCCGAGCCGGGCGTCCCGCCGTTGCCGGGACCCGCCTACCCCGGGTTCATGGAACGCTTCCGGCCCGCTTACCTCAGCGAGCTGCGGGCGTTCGTCTCGCTCGTCGCGAACGGCGGCGCCAGTCCCTGCGGCGCCACCGACGCGCTGGAGGCGTTCTACATCGCCGAGGCCTGCGAGATCTCCCGCCGCGGGCGCCGTCCCGTCCGCGTCGACGAAGTCCGCGGCTGACCACGGTATTTCAACTGCCCCTGAAGGCCACTATCACGGCGTTAGACGCTGTGAGGCCCGTCGCCGACGAGGCAACGGGCACTGGAGGAGACAGTGGCCTTCAGGGGCGATCAGCTGAGGAGTTTCCGTACTGTGCGGGCCACCAGGTCCGCGGCACGGGGCGGGGGAGTTCGTCCGGCCGAGAGGTAGCGGTGCACCACCGCCCGCGGGATCTCGACCAGCGCGAGCACGACGTCCTCGCCCGTGCAGCCGGTCACCTCCGGTAGCCGGGTCGTCGCCTTCTTGAGCGCGATCCGCAGCTCACCCTCCAGCCGGGCCAGGTCCGCGGTGGCCTCGGCGGACCAGTCGGCCGGGCCGAACGCGTGTTTTCCCGCGTCCAGCAGCGTCGCCGCCGTCGGGTTCCGGCGGCACCACGAAACCACGCTCGTCGCCGCGGCGATCGCGTCGTCGAGCGACGCGCCCTCGTCCAGTTCGGTGATGAACTCGTCCTGGAAATCCCGCAGCGTCCGCAGCCAGACCGCCGCGAGCAGCGCGGGCCGGTCCGGGAACCGGTGGTAGATCGAGCCGCTCGGCGCACCGGAGGCCTTGGCCGTCGCCGCCATCGTGACCGCCCGAGCCCCGCCCGCGGCGAACAGGGCGATCGCCGCGTCGAGGAAATCGTCAGTCGTGTGCGCTGGTGGCCTGCCCATGTTGTGGAGAGTATGCTCTAATACGTTTTAGAGGTTACTCTCTAGAAACTGAGGGGTGCGAAATGGTCTACAACGTGCACGTCCGGCGGCTCACGGTGGCCGCGGAGGCGGCGGCCGGGCTGATCGACTCACTCGGCACCGGTGAAGACCGCCTGTGGCCGGTCGACTGCTGGCCGCCGATGCGGTTCGATCGGCCGCTGGGGGTCGGCGCGAGCGGCGGCCACGGGCCGGTGCGCTATTACGTCGAGTCCTACGTGCCAGGGCGGTTCCTTCGCTGCCGGTTCACCGCGCCCCGGGGGGTGGCCGGGTTCCACGAGTACGAGGTGATCCCGCGGAGTGAGGACGAGTGCGACCTCCGGCACGTACTGTCCGGCTCGCTGACCGGCCCCGCGCTGCTCACGTTCCCGTTGTTCTTCCGCCCGGCGCACGACGCCGTCCTCGAAGACAGCCTCGACCGCGCCGAACTGTCGGTCACCGGCACCGTCCGGACGCCCGCGCGGTGGACCCCGTACGTACGAGCCTTGCGCCTGTTCGCGGCGGGTCGCGCACAACTCGGCACGGCGGTCCGTCGGCCGAGTTGACCCGGCCGTGCCCGGCCGGGAAGGCTCACCGCGTGACCGAACCCGTAGTCGTCCTGATCGAACTCGACGAAACCCTGCTGCTCGGCCTGCTCGAGGCGGCCGTCGCCGACGCCGATCCGCTGGAGGTGATGCCGCCGGTGGCCGGGCCGCCCGGCTGGACCACGGAACGCCGCGAGGCCTTCCTCGAGTTCCATCGCCGCCGGTCCCTGCGCCAGGAGACGGCGATCGAGAAGACGTACGTGATCGAGGTCGACGCCTGGCCTGTCGGCGCGGCCCGGCTAGAGAAGGTGCCGGGCGGCGTCGAGGCCGGGATCTGGATCGGCCGCTCCCAGCGCGGCCGCGGCGTCGGCAAGCTGGCCGCCGCCGAGCTGCTCGAACTCGCCAAGGCCGACGGCGCGGAGCGGTTCGTCGCGTCGACGACCGAGGACAACTTGGCCGCGCGGAAGCTGCTCACCGGCGTGGGCGCCGACCTGACCGTCCGCGGTGACGGCGTCGAAGCGGGTCTTGACCTGCGATAGGCACCGGTTATTCCATGGTCGTGACGGTGCGCCGCATCGAAGCCGGTTCGTCGTCCCCGGTGCGGTAGGGATTCCGCGGCCGGACGCGTCCCAGCGCTATTTCATGCCGGATGGCTCGGAGCTCCTCGGTCGCCACGTACAGGCGTCCCTTGGTCGCCCCGATCGCTTTCAGCAGACCTGCGCTCACGAGATTGCGCAGGTCGCGGGCCGCGGTGCCGGACTCGAGTTCCGCGTCCCGCTCGTAGGCCGAGCGTCGGACCGTAAGTCCGACGAGTGCCGGGTAGAGCGCGAAAGTCACTCTCTCCGGCAGCTTCAGCCCGGCGGCGAGGGCATCGAGGTGGAGGTACATCGTGCCTGCTTCGTCGACTCGCCGAAGTACGGTCTGCGCCTGCATGTGGTGAGCGACGAGGTTGAACTTGACCCAGGTGTCCGTGTCACGACCGGGACTCCAGGTGCCGTTGCCGACGTCGGCCAGTACGTCGTAGTAGGCGGTGGTGTTGCGGCCGAGCCACTCTTCGATACTGCTGAACTCGGGGGCCACGATTTTCTCCCTCGCCAGTACGAGTGTCTGCAGGGCGCGGGCCATCCGGCCGTTCCCGTCTCGGAACGGATGGATCATCACCAGGTTCAGGTGGGCCATGGCCGCGCGGACGAAAACCGGGCTGCCGGTCTCTTTGTTCAGGGACCGGGTCAGTTCGGCCATCAGCTTCCGGACCAGGTCGGGGTCAGGGCCCTCGTAAACGATCGTGTCTTGTTCCTCGTCGTGCACGTAGCTGGCGTTCTGCCGGTACCGGCCGGGGCTCTTGGACAGGTCGTGACCGAGCATCATGAAGTGCAGGCTCCGCAGGAGGGACTCGTCGAACGAGAAGTGCGGGTCGCCGGCGAGCTCCTGTATGTAGGTCATCGCGTTGCGATAGCCCACGATCTCCAAGGTCGTCCGATGGTCGGCGTCGAGTGCTTCGTCGTCGTCCATGAGCGCGACGGCGTCGTCCAGGGAGACGTCGTACCCTTCGATGCTGTTCGAGCCGCGGACCGCTCGTGCCTTGAGGTTGCGGCGAAGCTGCCCCTTCCACCGTCGCGGCTGCCCGAGTGAATGGCGCAGCTGACGCCGGAGAGCGTCGATCTCCTCGATCACCCTGAGATCGTCCGGGCTCAGTGTGGGCTCCGCGAACAGTGACATCTGTCCAGTGTGCGGATTGACGAATGATTCGTCAACTTGAAGGAATCATTCGTCAATCCGTCAACCTTCGGTGGTGGGCGTCTTGACAAGTCGATCTCCTTGATCCACCCTTTCACTAGTTGATTAGTGAAAGGGTGTTGCTGGTGGTCGTCTTCCATCTCGACCGCGGCTCCGGGGTCGCGACCTACGTCCAGCTCGTGCAGCAGGTCAAGCACGCGTTGCGGCTGGGCCTGCTCGAACCCGGTGACCGCCTGCCGACGGCCAAGGAGGTCGTCGCCGAGCTCGCGATCAACCCGAACACCGTGCTCAAGGCGTATCGCGAGCTCGAACGGGAGGGGCTCGTCGCGGGGAAGCCGGGGCTGGGCACCTTTGTCCAGCGCACGCTTGGCGGCGCGTCGTTCGCCGAGCACGCGCGGCTGCGCAAGAGCCTCAACGGCTGGATCGTCGACGCCCGGGAAGCGGGCCTGGTACAGGAAGACGTCGAGGCCTTGTTCTCCTCGGTGGTCCTGGATGCCTTTCGTGGAGGGGAGCGAACCGCATGACTGACACATCGGTGCTGGAGGCCACGGGCCTCGGTAAGCGCTATCGCCGCAAGTGGGCGTTGCGTGACTGCTCGCTTTCCGTCCCGCGTGGCCGGGTCGTCGCGCTGGTCGGGCCCAACGGCGCGGGCAAGACGACGTTGCTGCATCTCGCGGTCGGCTTGCTCGCCGCGACCGAGGGCGAGGTCCGCGTCCAGGGGGAGACCGCGTTCCTGGCTCAGGAAAAGCCTTTGTACAGTGGGTTTTCCGTCGCCGAGATGCTGAAGTTCGGCAGGCTGCTCAATCCCGGCTGGGACGACGAGTTCGCCCGGCGGCGGATCGACGAGCTGGGCCTTTCGCTCACGAGCAAGGTCGGCAAGCTCTCCGGCGGCCAGCGGGCGCAGGTCGCGCTGACCGTGGCGCTCGCCAAACGCCCCGAACTGCTGGTGCTGGACGAACCGCTGGCCAATCTCGACCCGCTGGCCAGGCACGACGTCATGCGCGGGCTGATGGGCGCGGTCGCGGACACCGGGATGACGGTGCTGCTGTCCTCGCACGTCATGAGCGACCTCGAGAACACCTGCGACTGGCTGATCGTGCTCAACGGCGGCCGGGTCCAGGTCAGCGGCGACATCGACGAGCTGATCGCGGGACATCGGGTGCTGTCCGGCCCCGTGGACGAGGCGGAGGCCGTCGCGCGCCGCGTGGACGTGATCGAGACGGTGGGTTCTTCGCGGCAGGCGGCGCTGCTGGCCCGCACCGAACCGGTCCCACTGGGTCCTCAGTGGACAGACCGGCCGGTGAACCTGGAGGAGCTGGTGCTCGCCTACCTCCGCCGCCCGGATGCCGCGAACCTGCCGCGCCCGACACTGGCCACGGCGTAGGGGGAACCATGTACTGGCTCACTTACCGGCAACACCGCGTGCAGTTCGTGGTGACGGTGGCTTTCTTGGTGGTCCTCGGCGCCGTGCTGCTCGCCAGCGCGTCGGCGACCGCGGGCGCCGATGAAGAGTTCATGTCCCTCTACCCCTATCTCTCCTCGATGCCGGTGCTGCCGATCGCGGTCGGCGTCTTCTGGGGTGCTCCGCTGCTGGCGGCCGAATACGAACGCGGTACCAGCAGGCTCGCCTGGACGCAGTCGATCTCACGTGGCCGCTGGCTGGCATCGAAACTGGGCGCGCTCGGCTTGCTGGTGACGCTCGCCGGACTCGGGTTCGGCCTGATGATCCAGGCGTGGCTGAACGCGTTTCCCGCGGTACGCACCGCCGACCGCTTCGGCGACATGTCGTTCTTCGCGATGACCGGCGTCGCGCCCGGCGCGTGGTGGCTGTTCGGCTTCATGCTCGGTACCGCGGCGGGGGCGGTGATCCGGAAGACGTTGCCCGCCATCGCGGTCACCATCGCGGTGTTCGTACTGGTGCTGATCGGGATCTTCACCAACCGCGGCGGGTACGCCGAGCCCGTGGTCGTCCCGGCGGACACCGCGGCCGGGGTCCCGGCCGGGATGATCCTCCGCCCGGCGACCCTCGACGGGGGCACGCGGGCCGCCTACGAAATGCAGCCGTCCGACCGCTACTGGCGGTTCCAGTGGACCGAGGCCGGGATTCTGCTGACCGGCACGCTGCTGCTCACCGCGGGGACTGTCGTCGCCGTCCGGCGCCGGCTCTAGGGAGGATTCTGTTGCTTTGGCTCACTTGGCGGCAGCACCGGGTCCAACTGCTGCTCACCGCCGGTCTCCTGCTCGCGCTCGCCACCGGCCTGTATCTGAACGCGCTGGGCGCACTCGACGCGGCGAACGGCCAGTTTTCGACACTTTGCCGGCTCGGCGCCATCGGGTGCAGGCAGGTCGACGAAGGACTGCAGGCCTGGTACGACGCGTCGTATCCCTATCTGGCGTCGCTGCCGGTACTTTCGGTGCTGCTGGGCGTTTTCTGGGGCGCGCCGCTGCTTTCGCGAGAGTTCGAGCGTGGCACGTACAGGCTCGCCTGGACGCAGTCGGTCTCCCGGTCAAGCTGGCTGCTGGGGAAGCTTGGTCCGCTGGCGCTCGCGGCGGCGGTCTCGGGGCTGGCGTTCGGCCTGATGATCGACGCCTGGCTCCGGGTCTTCCCCGGGATCTCCGGCACTTTCAAGGAGACGCAGTTCTTCAGCGTGGTCGGCGTCGCGTCGGTGGCGTGGTGGCTGTTCGCCTTCGTGCTGGGCGCTGCGGTGGGCGTGATGCTGAAGAAGGTCATCCCGGCGATCGCTGTCACGGCCTTGGTGTTCTTCACGATGTACGCCGCCCTCTTCATGCTCAGGCCTCACTACGCCGAGCCGGTCTACCAGGAGCTCGACGGCAGCAACCCGGCGCTGATCAACGCACTGGTCCTCGACAGCGGCCGGGTCGCGCCGGACGGACACCGGTACAGCCTGAACTATTACCCGGAGGAATGCCGTCAGGGCAAGGGAACCGACACCTGCTTCGCTGCCCACGGGTATCGCAACTTCGTCGAATACCAGCCTGCCGACCGGTTCTGGCGGTTCCAGTGGACCGAGGCCGGGATCCTGTTCGCGGTCACCGCGGTGCTCGGGGGAGTGACGATGGCCGGGACGGTCCGCCGCCGCTGAACGCGGCGGCGGACCGGGTTTCCCGCCGCGACGCAGGGGGTACGCCGCGGTGGGGCACGCGGCCGGGGTGACGCTTCGTCGAGTCGCCCCGGCCACGAGCGACCTCAGCCGAGCCGCAGCTCGGGGTGGTATATGTCGATCCAGTGGTAGAGGTCGAGCACGCGGTCGATGCCGGTGCGGTCCACCCCGGACATCGTGGCGGCGTCGAGGCCGACCGCGTTCTCCACCCATTTGCGGTCGACCAGGTCGAACACCGGGCTGTCGTGCTCGGCCAGCACCTCCTTGGCCTGCTGCTGCAGCGCCGCGGCGTAACCGGGGTCCTGAGTGGACGGATACGGGCTCTTCACCCTGTCCCGCACCGAGTCCGGCAGCACGTGCTTGGTGGCGTGGCGCAGCAGGCTCTTCTCCCTGCCGTCGAACGTCTTGAGCGACCACGGCGTGTTGTAGACGTACTCGACCAGGCGGTGGTCGCAGAACGGCACCCGCACCTCGAGCCCGACGGCCATGGACGCGCGGTCCTTGCGGTCCAGCAGCATCCGCACGAACCGCGTCAGGTGGAGGTTGCAGATCGTGCGCATCTTCGCGTCGACCTCGCTCTCACCGTCGAGGTGCTCGACCCCGGCCACGGCGGTCGCGTACTGGTCGGCGACGTAGCTTTCGACGTCGAGCTTCTTGGTGAGCTCGTCGGTCAGCAGCGTGGTGCGGTCGCCGGTGAGGTTGCTGCGGAAAGCCAGCCAGGGGAACGTCTTCGCGTTGACGGCGGCTTCGTCGTGGAACCAGCGGTAGCCGCCGAAGACCTCGTCCGCCGACTCACCGGACAGCGCGACCGTCGACTCGCCGCGGATGGCCTTGAACAGCAGGTACAGCGAGGTGTCCATGTCGCCCATGCCGGCCGGGATGTCGCGGGCGGTGAGCACCGCGCGGCGGATCGCCGGGTCGGCGAGCTCGGCCGGGTTGAGCACGATGTCCTGGTGCGCCGAGCCGACCAGCTTGGCGACGTCGCGGATATAGGGGGAATCCGCGGTGTCGCGCATCTCGTCTGGCTTGAAGTTCTTCTCCTGGCCGACGAAATCCACGGAGAACGTCCGCAGCCGCTCACCCTGCTCGGCGAGCCTGGCGGCCGCGATCCCGGTGACAGCGCTGGAATCCAGCCCGCCCGAGAGCAGTACACAGCGGGGGACGTCGGCGATCAGCTGGCGGTGCACGATGTCCGTCATCAGCTCGCGGACCTTGGCGACTGTGGTCTCCTGGTCGTCCGTGTGCTGCTTCGCGTCGAGCTTCCAGTACGTCCGGGTGCGGATGCCGCTCTTCTCGACCGTGACGATCGTGCCCGGCTGGACCTCGTACATGTCCTTCCACAGCGACCAGCCCGGGGTTTTGGTGAACCCCATCAGCTCGCGCAGGCCGTCGGCGTCGACCACCCGCTTGGCAAGGGGATTCGCCAGGATCGCCTTCGGCTTTGAGCCGAACAGCACGCCGTCCGAGGTGGGGTAGTAGTAGAACGGCTTGATGCCCATGCGGTCGCGGATCATCACGAGCTTGTCCTCGCGCTCGTCCCAGATCGCGAAGGCGTACATGCCGTTGAGGTGGTCGACGAGCGCGTCGCCCCACTGCAAATAGCCGTGCAGCACGACTTCGGTGTCACTGTCGGTCTCCCACCGGTGCCCGAGCTTCGTGAGCTCTTCGCGCAGTTCGGTGAAGTTGTACGCCTCGCCGCTGTACACCATGGCGACCTTGCCGTTCGGAGTCGAAACCTCCATCGGCTGCCTGCCGCCGGGCAGGTCGATGATCGCGAGCCGCCGATGCCCGAGCGCGACGTTGCGCCGCACCCACGTGCCGACGTCGTCGGGCCCCCGGCACGACATGGTGGCGGTCATCGCGTCGACGACTTCCTGCTGCTTGGTGAGGTCGGATTCGTAGGAAACCCAGCCGGTGATCCCACACATACGCTGCCTCCCGCAATACTTAGCTAGTACAACTATTGGTAACACAGGTGTAACACAGCGAAGATCGGCTGTCTGCCCGAATTGCACGCTCCGTCCCGAGTCAGTTACTCGGTGTGGTATGAGTCACGGGGCGTCAAGATCCCGTAAATGCACACCTTCGGGGCGTCAAGAGGGCGTCATCCAGGGTCGATTACCCAGAGCAACACGCGCAGTCTTGCGACGTCCTGGTCACCGATGGGGTGACCTGTTCTGAGAGGTGCCTTGTGGCCGACTTGCTGTACGCCCTTCTGCTGATCGGCGTCTTCGTGGTTCTCGCGCTCACGCTGCGCGGTTTGGAGAAGCTGTGAACGGCACGGGCACCGTCGCCAACATCATCGGCGCCGTGCTGGCGCTGGGGCTGATCGTCTACTTGTTCATCGCACTGGTCAGGCCGGAGAAATTCTGATGTCAGACACCGCAGCCGGCTGGCTTCAAGTCGGCTTACTCCTGGTCGCGCTCGCCGTGGTTTACAGACCACTCGGCGACTACATGGCGCGCGTCTTTTCGACCGAAAAACACACCAAGGCAGAAAAGGGGCTCTACAAGCTCTTCCGGGTCAACCCGGATTCCGAGCAGCGGTGGTCGACCTACGCCGCGGGCGTGCTCGGCTTCTCGTTCGTCTCGATCGTGCTGCTCTACCTGTTGCAGCGGCTCCAGCCGATCCTGCCGTGGGACCTGGGCCGCGGCTCGGTCTCCCCGGCGGTCGCGTTCAACACCGCGGTCAGCTTCGTCACCAACACGAACTGGCAGTCCTACGTCCCCGAGACGACCATGGGCCACTTCGTCCAGATGGCCGGGCTCACCGTGCAGAACTTCCTGTCCGCGGGCGTTGGCCTCGCCGTCGCGATCGCGCTGATCAGGGGGTTCGTCCGGTCGAAGACCGACCGGCTCGGCAACTTCTGGGTGGACCTCACCCGCGGCACTGTCCGCGTGCTGCTGCCGATGGCGTTCCTCTTCGCGATCGTCCTGGTCGCGCTCGGCGTCATCCAGAGCCTCAAGGCGGGCGTCGCGGTCACCAACCCGGACGGCAGCCAGAGCACCATCGCGCTGGCCCCGGCCGCGAGCCAGGAAGCCATCAAGGAGCTCGGCACCAACGGCGGCGGCATCCTCAACGCCAACTCCGCGCACCCGTTCGAGAACCCGAACTACTGGTCCAACCTGGTCGAGTTGTTCCTGATCCTGGTCATCCCGGTCTCGTTGACGCGCACGTTCGGCAAGCTCGTCGGCAACACCCGTCAGGGTTACGTCCTGCTCTCGGTGATGGGCGCGCTGTGGGGCGCGATGCTCGCGGTCACCTGGTTCTCCGAGGCCAACGCGGGCGGCCCGGCGGCACTCGCCGCGGGCGCGAACATGGAAGGCAAGGAACAGCGTTTCGGGCTCAGCCTGACCTCGATCTTCGCCGACACAACCACGGGAACGTCGACCGGCGCGGTCAACGGAGCGCACGACAGCCTCAGCGGGCTCGGCGGCGGGGGACCGCTGCTGAACATGCTGTTCGGCGAGATCTCGCCGGGCGGCGTCGGCACCGGGCTCTACGGCATCCTCGTGATGGCCATCATCGCGATGTTCCTGGCCGGGCTGATGGTCGGGCGCACCCCGGAGTACCTGGGCAAGAAACTCGGCAAGCGTGAGGTCACCTGCGCGGCGATCTCCATGCTGGCCATGCCCACGGTCGTCCTGCTGGGCACCGGCGCGGCGCTGATGATGCCCGACACGCTGGGCGCGCTGACCAACTCCGGCGCGCACGGACTGTCCGAAGTGCTCTACGGCTACGCGTCGACCGGCAACAACAACGGCAGCGCGTTCGGCGGCCTCACCGCGACCAGCGACTGGTTCCAGTCCTCGTTCGCGGTGGCCATGGCGCTCGGCCGGTTCATCCCGATCGTGGCCGTGCTCTGCCTCGCCGGATCCCTTGCCGCCCAACGCAAGGTCCCCGAGACGGCGGGCACCCTGCCGACCACCGGACCGCTGTTCGGCACCCTGCTGACCGGCACCGTGGTCCTGGTGGCGGCCCTCACCTTCATCCCGGCGCTCGCGCTCGGGCCCATCGCAGAGGCACTCGCATGAGGATCTGCAAGGTGAGTCGCCACTCTCATGATGACCATGGAGCGCGCCCCGGCCAACAGGCCCCGCTATCGGGGCGGCAGGCCACCCTGCCTCTGAACTTGTACCTCATTCGAATGGCGCGGCCTGGCGACACGATCGCGACCGCGCGCGGCCTCGCGAAGGACACAGCATGACAGTCACCGAGACCCCGCACCGCAGCGTTCAAGATGTACAGCAGCACCAAGCGGAGAACACTGGTCGGGTAGGCGCGGGGATCTTCAGTCCGCGCCAGCTCTGGACCTCGCTGCCCGACGCGTTGCGCAAGCTCAACCCGAAACACCAGCTGTCCAACCCCGTGATGTTCGTGGTGTGGCTCGGTTCGCTGCTGGTGACGGTGTTCGCCATCACCGACCCGAACATGTTCAGCATTCTCATCGCCATCTGGCTGTGGTTCACCGTCCTGTTCGCGAACCTGGCCGAGGCGGTCGCCGAGGGCCGGGGCAAGGCGCAGGCCGAATCGCTGCGCAAGTCGAAGAAGGAGACCGTCGCGCGGCGGCTCACCGAGGACGGCTCCGAGGAGAGCGTTCCCGGTGTCGACCTGCGTATCGGTGATCTCGTGGTGGTCGAGGCCGGTGAGGTGATCCCTGGTGACGGCGACGTCGTCGAGGGCATCGCGATGGTCGACGAGTCGGCCATCACCGGCGAGTCGGCCCCGGTCATCCGCGAGTCCGGCGGCGACCGGTGCGCGGTCACCGGCGGCACCACGGTGCTGTCGGACCGCGTGGTCGTGAAGATCACCACCAAGCCAGGCGAATCCTTTGTGGACCGCATGATCGCCTTGGTGGAAGGTGCTTCCCGGCAGAAGACGCCCAACGAGATCGCGCTGACCATCCTCCTCGCGACGCTCACGATCATCTTCCTGCTCGCGGTGGTCGCCCTGCAGCCGATGGCCGCCTACTCCGGCAGCCAGCAGTCGGTGATCGTGCTGACCGCACTGCTGGTCTGCCTCATCCCGACGACGATCGGCGCACTGCTCAGCGCGATCGGCATCGCCGGGATGGACCGCCTGGTGCAGCGCAACGTCCTGGCGACGAGCGGCCGCGCGGTCGAAGCCGCGGGTGACGTCTCGACGCTGCTGCTGGACAAGACCGGCACGATCACCTTCGGCAACCGCAAGGCCACCGAGTTCGTCCCGGTCGGTTCGTCTACAGTGGACGAACTGGCCGCCGCGGCCCGGCTGTCCAGCCTCGCCGACGGCACCCCCGAGGGCCGCAGCATCCTCGAACTCGCCGCCCGTGACCACGGCATGGCCGAGGTGGCGAGCGAGGACGAGAAGCTCGCCGAGTTCGTCCCCTTCACCGCGCAGACGCGTATGAGCGGGATCGACATCGGTGACCGCGAGGTCCGTAAGGGCGCCACCGCGTCGGTGCGCACCTGGGTGCGCGAACGCGGCGGCGAAATGCCCGACGAGACCGAGCGGGTGGTCGACGAGATCAGCCAGCAGGGCGGAACCCCGTTGGTGGTGGCCGAATCTGAGAACGGCCGGGCGTTCGTGCGCGGCGTGATCCGGCTGTCCGATGTGGTCAAGCCTGGCATGAAGGAACGCTTCGTCGAGCTGCGCGAGATGGGCATCAAGACGGTGATGATCACCGGCGACAACCCGCTCACCGCCAAGGCCATCGCCGAGGACGCGGGTGTCGACGACTACCTCGCCGAGGCCACGCCCGAGGACAAGATGGCGCTGATCCGCAAGGAGCAGGAGGGCGGGCGGCTGGTCGCGATGACCGGCGACGGCACCAACGACGCCCCCGCGCTGGCGCAGTCGGACGTCGGCGTCGCGATGAACACCGGCACGTCGGCCGCGAAGGAGGCCGGCAACATGGTCGACCTCGACTCGAACCCGACGAAGCTGATCGAGATCGTCGCGATCGGCAAGCAGCTGCTGATCACGCGCGGCGCGCTGACGACGTTCAGCGTGGCGAACGACCTCGCGAAGTACTTCGCGATCCTGCCCGCGATGTTCACCGGCATCTTCGCCCAGCTCGGCGCACTCAACATCATGCACCTGGCGACGCCGCGCTCGGCGATCCTGTCGGCGGTCATCTTCAACGCGCTGATCATCGTCGCGCTGATCCCGCTGGCCCTGCGCGGTGTGCGGTACCGGCCGTCCTCGGCGTCGGCACTGCTGCGGCGCAACCTCCTGATCTACGGCCTCGGCGGCATCGTCAGCCCGTTCCTCGGCATCTGGGTCATCGACCTCCTCGTCCGCCTCATTCCGGGAATCGGGTAATCGTCATGAAGATTCTGCTCAAGCAGACAGCCGCGGGCCTGCGGGTCCTGATCGTGCTGACCGTGCTGCTCGGGGTGATCTACCCCCTCGCGGTCTGGGGGATCTCCCGCATTCCCGGGTTGCGGAGCAACGCCGAGGGCTCGGTCATCACCCAGAACGGGCAGGCCGTCGGGTCGTCGCTCATCGGCGTCGACCCGGTCGCGGCCGACCCGGCGCGCGACCCGTGGTTCCACAACCGGCCCTCGGCGGGCTCGAAGGACGTGCTCGGCCCGGCCGACCCGTCGACCTCCGGGGCGTCGAACAAGAGCCCGTACAACCAGGACCTCGTCGACGCCATCGGCAAGCGCAAGGAGCTCATCGCCCAGCGTGAAGGCGTCCCCGCCGCGCAGGTGCCCGCGGACGCGGTGACGGCGTCGGCCTCGGGTCTCGACCCGGCCATCAGCGTCGCCTACGCCGACCTGCAGGCCGCGCGGGTCGCCCGGGTCACCGGACTGCCGGTCGACACGGTGGCGCAGCTGGTGAAAGACAACACGAGTGGGTCAGGGCTCGGTATCCCCGGAGTGAATGTGCTGAAGCTCAACCTCGCCATCCAGGCTGCTTCGGGCAAATAGCGTAACCAGAGAGCAGACTGAGCTAGTGGAACCAGAAGAACCGGCCAAGCCGCGCCGAGGGGAACTGAGGATCTACCTCGGCGCGGCCCCGGGCGTCGGCAAGACGTTCGCCATGCTCGGCGAGGCCCGCCGACGGCTCGATCGCGGCACCGACGTGGTGCTCGGCCTGGTCGAGACCCACGGCCGGAAGAAGACCGCGGAGCTCGTCGCGGGCATCGAAACCGTGCCGCGGCGCCACGTCGAGCACCGCGGGCACGCGTTCGACGAGATGGACCTCGACGCGATCCTCGCGCGCAAGCCCGAGGTCGCGGTCATCGACGAACTCGCGCACACGAACGTGCCCGGGTCCAAGCACGAGAAACGCTGGCAGGACGTCCACGACCTGCTGGACGCGGGGATCGACGTGCTGTCCACGGTCAATGTGCAGCACCTGCAGAGCCTCAACGACGTCGTCGAGCGGATCACCGGCGTCGCGCAGCAGGAGACCGTGCCCGACGAGGTGGTGCGCAAGGCCGAGCAGCTCGAGCTCGTCGACATCACCCCCGAGGCGCTTCGGCGTCGTCTGGCGCACGGCAACGTCTACCCGGCCGAGCGCATCGACGCCGCGCTGGGCAACTACTTCCGGCCGGGAAACCTCACCGCGCTGCGTGAGCTGGCGCTGCTCTGGGTCGCCGACCAGGTCGACGTCGCGCTGCAGCGGTATCGCGCCGAGCAGTCAATCACCGAGACCTGGGAGGCGCGCGAGCGGGTGGTCGTCTCGATCACCGGCGGCCCGGAGAGCGAGACGCTCATCCGGCGCGGCAGCCGGATCGCGGCCCGCGCGGGCGCGGAACTGCTGGTGCTGCACATCCTGCGCGGCGACGGGCTGTCCGGCCTGGGCCCGATGGCCGTCGGCAAGTACCGGAAGCTGACCGAGGAGGTCGGGGCCACCTTCCACACCGTCGTCGGCGATGACGTCCCGACCGCCCTGCTCGACTTCGCGCGTGGGGTCAACGCGACTCAGCTCGTGATCGGCACCTCGCGCCGGTCGCGGGTGGCGCGGTTGTTCGACGAGGGCATCGGCGCGGCCGTCGTGCGCGAGTCCGGCGCGATCGACGTGCACATCGTCACCCACGAGCAGGCGGGCGGACGGCTGCGGGCGCGGCTGGCGGGCAGCCCGCTCACCCCGTCGCGGCAGGTGCTGGGCTGGATCCTCGCGCTGGTGCTGCCTTCGCTGGCAACGCTGATCGGCGTGTTTCTGCGCGATGACCTCGACTTCTCCACGGATGTCATCGGGTACGTGCTCGCGACGGTGATCGTGGCGCTCGTCGGCGGCCTCGGCCCGGCCCTGCTCGCCGCGATCCTGGGCGCCGGGCTGCTCAACTTCTTCTTCACCCCGCCGCTGTACACGCTGACCGTGCACGCGCCGCGCAACGTGGTCACGCTGATCGCGATGGTCGTCGTCGCGGTGCTGGTCGCGCTGGTCGTCGACACCGCGGCTCGGCGCGCGACGCAGGCCGCGCGGGCGCGGACCGAGGCCGCGCTCCTGGCGTCGTACGCGCGCACGGTGCTCACGCATTCCGCGCCACTGGAACGGCTGCTGGAGAAGGTGCGGGAGAATTTCGGCCTGACTTCGGTGACCCTGCTGGAAAAGCGGGACGCCAAGTGGCAGCGGGTCGCGGTCGCCGGGCACGACCCGTGCGCCGACCCCGACGAGGCCGACGTCGACATCGCGGTCACCGCCGACGTCCACCTGGCTCTGCGCGGCCGCGCGCTGCCCGCCGCGGACCGCCGGGTGCTCGAAGCGGTCGCCGGGCAGGCGCTGATGGCGTTGCGGCAGCAGCGGATGGCCGCCGCCACGGCGAAGGCCGAGCGCAAGGCCGAGACGACCGAGCTGCGGACTGCGTTGCTTTCGGCTGTGGGCCACGACTTGCGTACGCCGCTGACCTCGATCAAGGCGTCCATCGGCAGCCTGCGCGCGCCGGACCTGTTCCTGTCGGCCGAGGACACCGGGGAGCTGCTGGAGGCCATCGAACTCTCAGCGGACCGGCTCGCCGGGCTCATCGACAACCTGCTCGACTCGTCACGCCTTGCCACCGGCGCCGTCCGGCCGCACCTGCGTCCCGTCGGCTACGACGAGGTCGTCGCGCACGCTTTGTCCAATGTGGACGATTCGGAGTCGGTGGTGGTGGCCGTGGACGAGCGGCTGCCGTCCGTGCTGGCCGACCCGGGGCTGCTCGAACGGGTGGTGGCGAACGTCATCGACAACGCGCTGCGGCACGGGGCGAACACGGCGGGGGAGCCCGTTTCGGCCAGGGCCAGCACGCATTCCGAGTACGTGGAACTCCGGATCGTCGACCACGGCCGCGGCCTGCGGAAGGGCACCGCGGACTCGGCGTTCGCGCCGTTCCAGCGGCTCGGCGGCGATCGTGACACGACTCCCGGCGTCGGGCTGGGGCTGTCGGTGGCGAAAGGGTTCACCGAGGCGATGGGCGGCAGCATCCGCGCGGAGGACACGCCGGGCGGCGGGCTGACCGTCGTCATCTCCCTGCCGGCCTACCGTGGGCAGGACCCGGAGAAGGACCTGCTGGCCTTCGACGAGACGTTCGAGAACAAGGAGCGCGTGCGATGAGCCTGGACCACGCGGCCACCGTGCTGGTGGTCGATGACGAGCCGCAGATCGTCCGCGCGCTGCGAATCAACCTGTCGGCCCGCGGTTACAAGGTGATCACCGCGCACGACGGGACGGCGGCGCTCAAGGCCGTCGCCGAGACCAAACCGGACGTGGTCGTGCTCGACCTCGGGCTGCCCGACATGGACGGCACCGAGGTGATCGGCGGCCTGCGCGGCTGGACGACGGTGCCGATCATCGTGCTGTCCGCCCGCGGCGACTCCGCGGACAAAGTGGAGGCCCTCGACGCGGGCGCCGACGACTACGTCACGAAGCCGTTCGGCATGGACGAGCTGCTGGCCCGCCTGCGCGCGGCCGTCCGGCGCTCGGCGGTGTCCCCTGTGGACGGTGCGGAGGCCATTGTGGACACCGGGTCGTTCACCATCGACCTTGCGGCGAAGAAAGTCCGTCGCGAGGGCAAAGAAGTCCACCTCACCAAGACCGAGTGGGGTGTGCTGGAACTGCTGGTCCGCAACCGCGGCCGTCTCGTCGCGCAGAAGCAGCTGCTGCACGACGTCTGGGGCCCGACCTACGAGACCGAGTCCCACTACCTGCGCGTCTACCTGGCCCAGCTACGCCGCAAGCTCGAACCCGAGCCCTCCCGCCCCCGACACCTGCTCACCGAGCCGGGCATGGGCTACCGCTTCGAGATCTAGCTGTCCCTGAAGGCCACCTTCACGGCGTAAAACGCCGTGAAGGTGGCCTTCAGGGACAGTCGAGCATTTGTGACGCTCAGGGCGTCGTGGGTGCGGTGTCGCTGGTTGTGGGCCCGACAGTGGGTGTCGGACTACCGCTTCAAGGCGGCGTTGGGTTGCTCGGCGGGCTGTCCGGCGTAGTCGGGCTAGTCGTCGGCTCGCTCGTAGTCGGCTTCGGTGTGGTCGAAGTCGGCGTAGTGGACGGCGTGGTGTGTGGTGACGTGTGCGACGGCGAGGTGCCGGGGTCGTCGCGGGGTGGTGTGTTCACCGGCGGCTGGCCGGGGGGAAGGAGCGGGGGCGGGATGATGACCGAGGTCGTCACCGTGCCGTCCGGGGCGACGGAGGTCACCGTGGTCGGCGGGGCCGAGGTGGTGGGCACCTGGCCGGGAACGGGGGCGCCGCTGACCGTCAGCGGGCTGCCGGGCACGGCGTTGCCCGGCACGACCTGGACGCCGGGGGTGGTGCCCTGGCCGCTGGGGGCGCCTGGGCCGTTCGCGGTGGTGGTGCCGGGTCCGGCGAGTTCCGCGATGGCGGCGAACGCCGTCGCGACCACGAGGCCGCTGACGCCGAGCACGACGTAACCGGCACGGTTCATCCGGCCGGTCGCGCCTTTGGGCGGAGCCACGGAGATCCGTGTGCTCGAATCTGACCCGTCGGGGCGGGGCATGGCTGACTCCTAGGAAGGGCGGCGACGATATTTACGACGACATGTACGACGTACACCCGGAAGTGTTAGCCCGAGTGAGTGGACCCCGGGGCGGAGGCTATCACCGCTGGTTCACGCTCTGCGAACTACAGGCCAGGGCCCGCTCACTGTCCGTTGTGGATCTGGTAGGGCACGATGGCGTTCGTGAGTGAGGAAGAAACGAACATCAGGCTGACGGCGTGGGTGCACGGCCGGGTCCAGGGAGTCGGTTTCCGCTGGTGGACCCGCAGCCGGGCGCTGGAGCTGGGGCTGGTCGGCGCGGCGCGGAACCTGCCGGACGGGCGTGTTGAGGTGGTAGCGGAGGGTGTTCGCAACCACTGTGAGCGCTTGTTGGCCGCGCTGCGGTCGGGAGAATCACCCGGAAGTGTGGATCACGTCGTCGAGCGGTGGTCCTCGCCCAAAGGTGGCCTCAAGGGCTTCGTGGAACGGTAACGACCGGTGTGACGGATGTGGTCGATGAGGTTGTGGTGACGGTCTCCAGTGTGCTAAGGCTCGCGGACCGGGACCGCGTCCCACGAGACGCCACGACCCCCAGGTAACCTCTATCGATCGGCCATCCAGTTCCCGCGTCCGGAGGGGTCAGCACCCAGTGCACCTGAAAAGCTTGACGCTGAAGGGCTTCAAGTCCTTCGCTTCGGCTACGACGCTGCGTTTCGAGCCGGGCATCACCTGCGTCGTCGGGCCGAACGGCTCCGGCAAGTCGAACGTGCTGGACGCGCTGCGCTGGGTCATGGGCACCCAGGGCGCGAAGGACCTGCGCGGCGGCAAGATGGAGGACGTCATCTTCGCCGGCACCGCCGGCCGCGCGCCGCTGGGCCGCGCCGAGGTGACCCTGACCATCAACAACGCCGACGGCGCGCTCCCGATCGACTACTCCGAGGTCTCGATCACGCGGCGCATGTTCCGCGACGGCGCCAGCGAGTACGAGATCAACGGCAGCGGCTGCCGGTTGATGGACGTGCAGGAACTGCTGTCCGACTCCGGTATCGGCCGCGAGATGCACGTGATCGTCGGCCAGGGGCAGCTCGCCCAGATCCTCGAGGCCAAGCCCGAGGAGCGCCGCGCCTTCATCGAAGAGGCCGCGGGCGTGCTCAAACACCGCAAGCGCAAGGAAAAGGCGCTCCGCAAGCTCAATTCGATGCAGGGCAACCTCGATCGCCTCGGCGACCTCACCACGGAGCTCCGCCGCCAGCTGAAGCCGCTGGGCAAGCAGGCCGAGATCGCTCGCAAGGCCCAGTCCGTCCAGGCCGACCTGCGCGATTCGCGCCTCCGGCTGCTCGCCGACGACCTGGTCAGCCAGCGCACCCACCTTGCGCGCGAGGAAGCGGACGAGAACACCGCCCGCCTGCGCCGCGCCGAGGTCGAGGAGGCGCTCGAAGTCGTCACAGCCGAGGAGGCCGAGCTCGAGGCTTCGCTGGCCGAGGACGCGCCGCGCCTGTCCGCGGCCCAGGACACCTGGTATAAGCTGTCGGCGCTGGCCGAGCGCCTGCGCGGCACCGTGCGTCTCGCCGTCGAACGGCAGCGCCACCTTTCCTCCGACGTCGCCGCGCACACCGGCGGGCGTGACCCCGAAGAGCTGCTGGCCGAGGCCGAAGTGGTCGCCGAGCAGGAGCAGGAACTCGCCGAGGCGGTCGCCGAAGCGCGGATGATGCTCTCGGAGACCGTCCAGCGTCGCGAACAGCTGGAACACCTCGTCCAGGCCGCCGAGCGCGCCCACATGGCCGCCGTCCGCGCGATCGCCGACCGCCGTGAAGGCCTCGCGAAGCTCACCGGCCAGGTCGAGGCGTTGCGCAGCAAGAACGGCGCCACCTCCGACGAGATCGACCGCCTGTCCGTCTCCATCGAAGAGGCCGCCGAGCGCGCCGAGATCGCCCTCGAAGAGCTGGAGGAGTCCCGCGCCGAGGGTGGCGTCGAGGAGTCCGACGACGCCGACCTGCAAACCCGCCACGACCAGGCCGTCGAGGCGAACAACGCGGCCAAGGCGCGGGTCGAGGAGCTGGTCAAGGCCGAGCGCACCGCCGAGCGGGACATCGCCTCGGACAAGGCCAGGGTCGACGCGCTGTCGATGGGCCTGCGCCGCAAGGACGGCACCGGCGCGCTGCTCGGCGCCGCGCATCAGCTGCCGGGTCTGCTTGGTTCGGTCGCCGCACTGCTGACGGTCGAGCCCGGCCACGAGATCGCGCTCGCCGCGGCGCTGGGCCCGGTGGCCGACGCGGTCGCCGTCGCCGGTGGCGAGGACGCGCTCGCCGCGCTGAAGTTCTTGAAGGACAACGACTCCGGCCGCGCGGGCATCCTGCTCGGCGGCTTCGGGTCCGAAGTGGACACTGCCTCCTGGCCGTCCCTTCCCGGCGGTGCCCGCTGGGCCCGCGAGGTCGTCACCGCACCCCCCGCGCTCCGGTTCGCGGTCGAGCGCGCGCTCGACAAGGTCGCCGTCGTGGCCGACCTGGACACCGCTCGCCGCCTGGTCGCGGTCCACCCGGACATCGGCACCGTCACCGCCGAAGGGGACGTCTTCGGTGCCGGCTGGGCTGTCGGCGGGTCTTCCCGCAGCGAGAGCGTCATCGAGGTCCAGGCCGCCGTCGACGAGGCCCGAGACCGCCAGCTCGCCGCCGAGCGCGCCCTCGAACGCACCGGAGCCGAGCTGGAAGGCGCCCGCGCGGAGCAGCAGGCCCGGCGCGAGGACGTCGGCCAGGCCAAGGACGCTCTCGGGGACGCCAAGGTACGCAAGGCGCGCGGC
>NZ_JAYMZS010000018.1:60246-118525 GCF_035828755.1 Amycolatopsis sp. H20-H5
CCTCGGAGCGGCTCAACCGGATGCAGCAGGCCGCGCGCGCGGCCGAGGCCGAGGTCGAGCGCTTCCGTAACCAGCGGGCCAAGGTCGAGCAGAGCCGCGAGCAGGCGCTGACCCAGCTCGCCGAGTTCGAAGAGCGCCTGTCCGCCGTCGCCGAGCAGGAAATCGACGAGGACCCGGACACCGCCGAGCGCGACCAGGCAGCCGACGACCTCGCGGTGGTGCGCCAGGAAGAGATGGAATCCCGCCTTTCCCTGCGCACCGCGGAGGAGCGGTCCCGCGGGATCGCGGGCAAGGCCGAGTCCCTGCGCCGCGCGGCGTTCGCCGAGCAGCAGGCCCGTGAGCGGGCCGAGAAGGCCCGTTCGGCCCGTAAGCGCGGCGCCGAGATCGCCACCGCCGTGGTCGACGGCGGCGAGATCGCCTTGGAGCGCATCGAGATCTCCGTCCAGCGCGCGGCCGCCGAGCGCGACCACGCCCAGGCCCAGCGGCAGACGCGGGAGGGTGCGCTCGCGCAGGTCCGCAGCAAGGTCCGCGAGCTGACCGGCGAGCTGGAGAAGCTCACCGACGCCGTCCACCGCGACGAGGTGCAGCGCGCGGAGCAGCGGCTTCGCCTGGAGACGCTGGAAACCAAGATCAGCGAGGACTTCGGCATCGGGCTGGAGGACCTCGTCGCCGAGTACGGCCCGGACGTCCCCGTGCCGCCGAGCGTGGGCGAGGTCGCCGAGTACGAAGCGGCCAAGGAGCGCGGCGAGGACGTCACCCCGCCGCCGCCGATCCCGTACGACCGCGACACCCAGGCCCGCCGTGCCAAGCGTTCCGAGAAGGACCTGACGCTGCTCGGCAAGGTCAACCCGCTGGCGCTGGAGGAGTTCGCGGCGCTGGAGGAGCGCTACAAGTTCCTTTCCACGCAGCTCGAGGACCTCAAGGACACCCGCAAGGACCTGCTCAGCGTCATCAAGGACGTCGACGAGAAGATCCTTGAGGTCTTCGCGGCGGCCTACGAGGACGTCGCGCGCGAGTTCGAGGTCGTCTTCAGTGTGCTGTTCCCCGGCGGCGAAGGCCGGATGGTGCTCACCGAGCCGAACGACCTGCTCGCCACCGGCGTCGACGTCGAGGCCCGCCCGCCTGGCAAGAAGGTCAAGCGGCTCTCGCTGCTCTCCGGTGGCGAGAAGTCACTCGTCGCGGTCGCGATGCTGGTGGCCATCTTCCGCGCCCGCCCCTCACCCTTCTACGTGATGGACGAGGTCGAGGCGGCGCTGGACGACACCAACATGCGCCGCCTGATCGGCCTGCTGGAGCAGCTTCGGGCGTCTTCGCAGCTGATCATCATCACCCACCAGAAGCCGACGATGGAGATCGCCGACGCGCTGTACGGCGTGAGCATGCAGGGCGATGGCATCACCAAGGTCATCTCCCAGCGCCTCCGCACCGGCCGCGACGAGCCGGGTGTGCCCGTCGCTGCTCCGGTCGAGGTTCCGGTTGTCGTGGTCGAGGAAGCCGTGTCGGAGCCCGGGTCCGAGCCGGTGGAGGACGTCGTGGCCGACGAAGAGGCCCCGTCCGCGGAGTAGCCGGACGGCCATGTCTTTGTCCACAGTGGACGTGGCAGGCCCGAGTCAGCCGACAGGCGTGATTTCCCACGAGGCGGGACGACGTTGTCGACGCAGCGCGGCGACGCTCCACCGTGCTGCTACTCAAAGTAGTCACCTTCATCAGTCGGGAGGGATCTCGGCTACTTCAAGTAGCAATGCCCACGATCGCGTCTGGCGCATTTTTCGTGTTGTTCACGGCATTTTTCGCATGTCAGAGCCGGTTTTGCTGCCGTCATACACGGTAGTTGGTAGCTCTCGGTGATCGGGTGTGCGAGCCCGCAAGATAGCTCAGGGTAATCTCTCAAGTGCAGGTTGATGCTTTGCCGTCAACCCGGGACCGGCCTCGACGAGGCGGCCGGTGACTGTCCGGCTCGCGCACAAAACCCAAGGATCACGAATGACCGACTTCGTCTTGCCCGTTCAACGCCGGTATTTCACCGTCATGCCGGACGAAGTGCTCAAGACGCCCCCGCGCCTGCTGGTCTGCTGGGATCGCGAGACCGGCTGGGGGCACGTCGCCGCCGAGCTTTCCGATGGCGCCCGGCCTGCTTTCCTTGCCTTCCACCGGTTTTCCGGCGGTGACTGGCAGACCGTGTGCGCCCCGTTCGTCGCGGCCGGGTACATGGTGCTGGCCGAGTACGACCGCGACGACGGCCTGCTCGAGGTTCGCCTGGAGCTCACGGCGAGGGTGGCGAACTGATGCGCTTCACCTCGATCAACCTGGTCGGCATCGGCACTGAGGTCGGCAAGCTCGTCTCCGTCCGGCACGCCATCGAAACAGGCCAATACGAGCCCGCGGAGGCCGAGAAATCGGCACAGCTGTCCACCTCCGTCGCCGACCTGCCGGGCCCGCGGCTCGCGGTGCGGGCCGGGCACAAGGCGCTGACACAGGCCGAAAAGCAGCTCGGTGCGCCGCTGGCGCCGACCTGCTCGCTGCACGCGGGCATCTACTATCCCGGCATCGACTTCTGGCATGCCGCGTCGTTCGTGCGCCATCAGCTCGGCCTCCCGGCGGGCCCCGGCCTCAACGCCGAACTGGGCGCCATGAGCAACAGCGTGGTGGCCGGGATGGACCTCGCGGCCAGCCTGCTGGCAGGCAGGCCGGACCACAACGCGGTGCTGATCACCGCGGGGGATCGGTTCGGCGGCCCGGGTTTTCCGCACTGGAACACCGATCTCGGCATCGTCTACGGCGACGCGGGCTCGGCCGTGGTGCTGTCGCGCGAACCCGGTTTCGCCAGGATCCTGTCCATCGCCTCGTATACCGATCCCTCGCTGGAGGGCCTGCAACGCGGCGACGAACCGTTCCGGATGGCCAGCGTCGCGGCGCACGAGCCCCTCGACATCCGCCGTCGCAAGGCCGAGTGGTTCACCTCGCAGGATCGGTCGACCGTGCTCTCCCGCAACGCCGCCGGGGTCTGTGAGGTGGTCAAGACCGCGCTGGTGGAAGCCGAGCTCGACCTGCCGGATCTCGCCAAGGTCTGCGCGCCCCACTACGGCCGCCGCCTGGTGGACACCCAGATCCTGCGGCCGATGGGCATCGCCGAGGACCAGACGATGTTCGCGCTCGGCCGCCGCGTCGGCCACCTCGGCGCGAGCGACCAGGTGGTCGCGCTGGACTTCCTGCTCCGCAACAGGACGGTCGGGCCCGGCGATCACGTGCTGCTGCTGGGCATCGGTGTCGGCATGACGTGGACCGCCGTCGTCCTCGAGATCACCGGGGACCTTCGGTGAGCGGCGCACCGCCCACCGAAGGCGGACACTAGGCGGCGGGTTCCGGCTCCGTCTCCGGCGCGTCGATCTCGATCGACTTCGGATCCGCGTCGCGGTGCCGCAGGGCGAGCAGGCCGCCGACGAGCAGCGAGATGATCACCCCGACGAAGGTGTACCAGAAGGTGGCGAGCGGCACGAGCGTCTTCGTCGCCGCCCCGAACTGGAGGTGCACCGACGTCGTCGCCTTGTCGAACTTGACGAACAGGATGATGAACGCCATCCCGACCACCGAGGCGACGAAGGCGACCACCGCGTCGGCCTGGCGGGCCTTCTTCACCAGCAGGCCAAGGAAGAACGCGCCAAGCAACGCGCCGTAGGTGTACCCGACGATGCCGAGGCCCTGCTGGATCACCGGGTCCTTGGAGTTGGTGAACAGGGAGGCGAAGATCGCGAACACCACCGCCCAGATCAGTGTCCACATGCGACCGTGCCGCAGGAGCTTCGAATCCTCGACCGACTTGCTGGTGAACCGCTGGTAGAGGTCGGCGATGGTCGAGGTCGACAGCGCGTTGAGCGCCGAGGCCAGCGCGCCCATGGTGGAGGCCAGGATGCCGGCGATGAGCAGCCCTGCCAGGCCCACCGGCAGGTCGTTGACGATGAAGTTGGGGAACACGTCGTCCCCGGACATCGTGCCCTTGGCGATGTTCGTCGCGGTGGCGCCGCCCGCGCCGCCGGTGTAGACGAACAGCATCGCGCCGACGACCAGGAACAGTCCGAACTGGACGAACACCAGCAGTGACGAGCCGATCAGCGCGCGCTGGCCGTCGCGCAGGTTGCGGCAGGACAGCAGCCTGCCGACGATGAGCTGGTCCGCGCCGTGCGAGGCCATCGACAGGAACGCCCCGCCGATCACCGCGCAGAGGAACGCGTATGGCTGGGTCAGCAGGTTCATCCCGAAGTCGACCAGCTTGAACTTGCCCTGGTCCGAGGCGATGCTCGTCCACCCGGCGGGCAGTTTGGAGCCCAGCACGATGATCGCGGCGATGGCGCCGAGGATGTAGAGCGACCACTGGATCACGTCCACCCAGATCACCGACTTGATCCCGCCGACGAACGCGTAGATCACCGTCAGCCCGGTCAGCAGGACCACGATGTGCCAGTAGGCGGTGTGGATGCCGTAGTGGTCGAGGATGACCTTGATCGGGATCGCGCCCGCGAACAGCCGCAGGCCCTCGGCCAGCAGCCGGGTGATCACGAACGTCACCGACGCCGTGCCCTGCAGCCCGCGGCCGAACCGCTTGCCGAGGAACTCGTACGCGCTGACGTAGTTGCCCTTGAAGTAGCGCGGCAGCAGCACGAACGCGGCGATGGTCCGGCCGATGATGTAGCCGAAGGCGACCTGGAGGAACAGGAACGCGCTGCCGAACACCAGCCCCGGCGTCGAAATCACGGTCAGGGTGGAGGTCTCGGTGGCGACCACCGACAGCGTCACCGCCCACCATGGCATGCTGCGCTCGCCGACGAAGTAGTCGGACGCGGACTTCTGCTTGCGGCCGATCAGCACGCCGATGATCGGCATCGCGGCCAGATAGGCCACGACGATCACCAGGTCAACTGGGTTCATGTGTATCTCCTACCGTCTTGTCTGCTTCGCCCGCTACCCGCAACCGGGTCACGGTGCCCCCCAGCGGGGCAGGAAGACGCAAAGGTCCGTCGCCGGGACTGATACTGCCGAGAACTCGCGGTCCGCGCGCGCCGGTCGCCGTCGGCACGTTCCCCGATACGCCCGAGAGGGTGAGCCAGCCGAGCAACGCCGTCAGGTAGGCCTCCTTGCCGGCGCGGGGCAGGCCGAGGTCGTCACTGGTCTTGAGCGCGGTGTCCGGCAGGTTTCTGGCGAGCGCCGCCATCAGCGACGGGTTGTCGGCGCCGCCGCCCGAGACGACCACCGTGACGACGTCGTGCCGGACGCACTCCCGCGCGATGCTGACGGCCGTCAGCTCGGTGAGGGTGGCCAGGAGGTCTTCACCGGACAGGGTGAGCCCGGTGGTGGCGGAGTCGAGGTAGCCGCCGTGGAAGACCTCCTTACCGGTGGACTTCGGCGGCTGGGCCGCGTAGTACGCGTCGGCGAGAAGGCGCGCGAGCAGCTCGGGACGCACTGTGCCGAGGGCGGCGAGCCTGCCGTCGAGGTCGCTGCGTTGCGTGCCGCCGGTGACGCGCGCCGCCGCGACGTCGAGCAGGGCGTTGCCCGGTCCGGTGTCGTAGGCGACGACCTCGCCTTCCGGTGGCACGACGGTGATGTTGGCGATGCCCCCGATGTTGAGGCCCGCGACCGCGTGCCCGCTCTCGTCCGCGAGGTTCCGCAGCCACAGCGCGTCGAGCGTGCTGGCGAGCGGGGCGCCGTGCCCGCCCGCGGCGACGTCGCGTGAGCGCAGGTCGGCGACCACCGGCAACCCGGTCCGCTCGGCGATCCACGCGGGCTGCCCCACCTGCAGGGTGCCGCGCGCGACGCCGTTTTCGACCCAGTGGAACACCGTCTGGCCGAGTGAGGCGATCAGGTCCGCGTCCCCGCCCGCGAGCTCCCGGACGCCGTGGGCGGCGGCTTCGGCGAAGGCCTGGCCGACCTGGGTGTCGAGCTTGGTCAGCCGTTCGGCGGTGCACGGGTTCGGTGGCAGCGCGGCGAGCAGGTCCGCCCGCAGCTCGTCGGGATAGGGGAGTTCGAGGTGGCCGAGCGGACGCAGCAGGACGGTCCCGTCCTCGACGCTCAGTCCGGCGGCCGCCACGTCGATGCCGTCGAGCGAGGTGCCGGAAATCAGCCCGACCACCCGGATCTCGTCGCTGCGGCGCACAGTCATCCGAAGGGGTTTAGTCGGCGATGTCGGACTGCGCAAGCCTGGATGTGACCATTTGGCGTAATCAGGTTGTACATCGTTATCTGTTGCCCTGGCGGGAGGGCGTGGCGGGGGTCCCGGGTTCCGGATGCGAAGATGGCGACCGTGTCGAGCACCCCCTGGTTGTGGATCGTTGTCGTAGCCGTCGTCGTACTGGTCATCGCGTTGGTGGCGGGCCTGCTCATCGCGCGCCGCCGCCGGATCACCCTGGACGAAGCCCGCCGGGTCGAAGGTGAGAAGAAGCCGCGCGGCGGTGGTTACACGGCCAGCAGCGGCATCGCGCTCGCTCCTGGCGGAACGGCTGAACCTGAGGCCGCCGAGCACCCGGTCGAGGACCGGCCCGAGGTCGACGGCCAGCCCGCGGTCGGTGACGACGCCGCGGTGCCGAGGGACTCGCCGCAGCGCACCGTGCTGGACGTCTCCCTGCCCGAACCGGTCGAGACCCCGGCGCCCGCGCTCGACGAGATCGACCCGGCGACCGGGCGGATCGAACGCCTGCGCGGGCGGCTCTCGAAGTCCCGCTCGGTGTTCGGGCAGAGCCTGCTGGGCCTGCTCGGCGCCGGGGACCTGGACGAGGACTCCTGGCAGGACGTCGAGGACACCCTGCTGATGGCCGACCTGGGTGCCGCGACCACCACCGAGATCGTCGAGCGCCTGCGTGACGAGCTGAGCCGCCGCGCCGTGCGGACCTCGGCCGACGCCCGCGCCGTGCTGCACGAGGTGCTCACGGCCGCGCTGTCCACCGACCACGACCGCGCCGTCCGGGCGCTGCCGCATGTCGTCGACGGCGTCAAGCAGCCCGCCGTCGTGCTGGTCGCCGGGGTGAACGGCACCGGCAAGACCACGACCACCGGCAAGCTCGCGCGGGTGCTCGTCGTGCAGGGCGGCACCGTCGTGCTGGGCGCGGCGGACACCTTCCGCGCGGCCGCCGCGGAGCAGCTGGCGACCTGGGGCGAGCGTGTCGGCGCTGAGGTCGTGCGCGGCAAGGAAGCCGCGGACCCGGCGGCCGTCGCGTTCGACGCCGTCAAGCGCGGGATCGCCGCCGGGGTCGACACCGTGTTGATCGACACCGCGGGCCGCCTGCACACCAAGACCGGCCTGATGGACGAGCTCGGCAAGGTCAAGCGGGTGGTCGAGAAGCTGGCCAAGGTCGACGAGGTGCTGCTCGTGCTCGACGCCACCACCGGCCAGAACGGCCTGATGCAGGCGCGGGTGTTCTCCGAGGTCGTCGACGTCACCGGCATCGTGCTGACCAAGCTCGACGGCACGGCCAAGGGTGGCATCGTCTTCCAGGTGCAGCGCGAACTCGGCGTCCCGGTCAAGCTCGTCGGCCTCGGCGAGGGGCCGGACGACCTGGCCCCGTTCGAGCCCGGCGCGTTCGTGGACGCCCTGCTCGGCTGAGCCTTTCCTGCTAACAGCCCCTGAAGGCCACCTTCACGGCGTTTTACGCTGTCAAGGTGGCCTTCAGGGGCAATCAGCGCTGTTGAGGAGGAGGTGGAAGCTGCCATGACCACGATCCACGGCCACCGGGTGTTGTTGCGGACGTATACGGCTGCCGACCAGCCGAGGGCTCGCGAAATCCTGTCGACCTCCGAGGTCTCGCGGTGGTGGGGCGATCCGGACACCGAGACCAAGGGCCTGCTCGACGAGGGCGATGACACCGCGTCCTATGTCATCGAGTTCGAGGGTGAGCTGGTCGGGATCATTCAGAGCTCCGAGGAGCTCACCCCGCAGTACCGGCACGCGGGCATCGACATCGCGGTGCACCCGGGGTGGCACGGCCGGGGGATCGGCACCGACGCGATCCACACCCTCGCGCGGCACTTGATCGACGAACGCGGTCACCACCGGCTGACCATCGACCCGGCGGCGGCCAACGAGTCCGCCGTCCGCTGCTACGCCAAGCTCGGGTTCCGTCCGGTCGGCCTGCTGCGCCAGTACGAGCGCGGCCAGGACGGCACCTGGCACGACGGCCTGCTGATGGACCTGCTGGCCGACGAGTTGGTCCGGCCGTCCTGGTGATTGCCCCTGAAGGCCACCTTCACGGCGTTTTACGCTGTGAAGGTGGCCTTCAGGGACCTTCGAGGTGGGCGCCGAGGGTCGCGGCCACCCGCTGCACGACCGGGGCGATGCGCGAGACGGCCTCCATCGTCAGGCGCCCGGACGGGCCGGATACAGACACCGCGGCGGGGGCGGGAGCGCCGGGGACGTTCACGGCAACGCACCTGACGCCCAGCTCCTGTTCCGCCTCGTCGAGCGCGTAGCCCTGCTTCGCGATCTTCTTCAGCTCGACCTTCAGCGCGGCTTCGTCGGTGAAGGTGTGCTCGGTGTACGCGGGCATGCCGGTGCGGCCGAGCAGGGCCTCGACGTCGGCGTCGGGCAGGTGCGCGAGCATCGCCTTGCCGACGCCGGTGCCGTGTGGCAGCAGCCGCCTGCCGACCTCGGTGAACATCCGCATGGAGTGCTTCGACGGCACCTGGGCCACGTAGACGACCTCGTCGCGCTCCAGCACCGCGAGGTTCGCCGTCTCGCCGACCTCCTCGACCAGCTCCGCGAGCAGGGGTTTCGCCCACGCGCCGAACTGCATGCTCGCGTTCTCGCCGAGGCGGATCAGCCGGGCGCCGAGCGCGTAGCGGCGGTTGGTGTTCTGCCGGACGTAGCCCAGTGCGACCAGGGTGCGGATCAGCCGGTGGATGGTCGGCATCGGCAGCCCGGACAGGGTCGCCAGCTCGGACAGGCTGGCCTCGCCGCCGGTGTCCGCGAGGTGTTCCAGCAGCTCGAAGGCCCGCTGAAGGGATTGGACGCCCCCGTCGCGCCCGGTCTTCTCCTCTGCCACCGAGGCTCTCCTTACGTCACATTGAGCTTCCGCTATGCAGAAACTATAGTCCGTGATGTAGAAAACCGTAGGGGCGTCCTGTTTGGGGGCGTCACCAGTCTTCGACCGCACGGGGTGTTTCGCATGTCTTCCGAAGTCCAGGTGCACGGTGACCCAGTCGAGCGTGGCGACGAGATCCTGACGACGGAAGCGCTCGCTTTCCTCGCCGGGTTGCACGACGCCTTCGCGGCCCGCCGCGACGAGCTCCTCCAGGCCCGCGGCAAGCGCCGAGAAGAGGCCAGGACCACCGGAAAGCTCGACTTCCTGCCCGAGACCCAGTCGATCCGCGACGGCGACTGGCGCGTGGCCGAGGCACCACTCGCGCTGCGCGACCGCCGCGTCGAGATCACCGGCCCGACCGACCGCAAGATGACCATCAACGCGCTGAACTCCGGCGCCAAGGTGTGGCTCGCCGACCTCGAGGACGCGAACACCCCGCACTGGGCGAACGTGGTGTCCGGCCAGGTCAATCTGCGTGACGCCGTTCGCGAAGAGATCAGCTTGGAGGCCGGTGGCAAGAGCTACGCGCTGCGTGACGACGTCGAGCACGCCACCATCGTGGTCCGTCCGCGCGGCTGGCACCTCAACGAGCGTGGCCTGACCTTCGGTGGCCGCGAGGCTGTCGGCGCGCTGGTCGACTTCGGGCTCCACTTCTTCCACAACGCCCAGGAGCTCCTGAACCGCGGCAAGGGCCCGTACTTCTACCTGCCGAAGATGGAGAGCCACCTCGAAGCGCGGCTCTGGGATGACGTCTTCACCCACTCCGAGAAGACGCTGGGCATCGAGCACGGCACCGTCCGCGCGACCGTGCTGATCGAGACCATCCCGGCCGCGTTCGAGATGGACGAGATCCTCTACGAGCTGCGCGACCACATGTCCGGCCTCAACGCGGGCCGCTGGGACTACCTGTTCAGCATGATCAAGTACTTCCGCGACGCGGGCGAGAAGTTCGTGCTGCCGGACCGCAACTCGGTGGCGATGACCGCGCCGTTCATGCGTGCCTACACCGAGCTGCTCGTGCGCACCTGCCACAAGCGCGGCGCGTTCGCCATCGGCGGCATGGCCGCGTTCATCCCGAACCGCAAGGACCCCGAGGTCACCGCCGCCGCATTGGACAAGGTGCGGGCGGACAAGAGCCGCGAGGCGGCCGACGGGTTCGACGGCTCCTGGGTCGCGCACCCGGGCATGGTCGACATCTGCCGCGAGGAGTTCGACAAGGTCCTCGGCGACAAGCCGAACCAGCTCGACCGGACTCGTGACGAGGTCAGTGTCACCGCAGACCAGCTCCTCGACGTCGCGTCCACCCCGGGCGGCTCCACCGCGGCGGGCCTGCGTGCCGCGGTCGACGTCGGCGTCCGCTACCTCGCGTCCTGGCTCAGCGGCAACGGCGCGGCGGCCATCCACAACCTGATGGAGGACGCCGCCACCGCCGAGATCTCGCGCTCGCAGATCTGGCAGTGGGTCAAGAACGGCACCGTGCTCGACACCGGCGACAAGGTGACCGAGGAGCTGGTGCGCGGCGTGCTGGCCGACGTCCGCGGCGAGCTGTCGTCCGAGATCAAGGAAGACCTGCTCGCGCCCGCGGTCGAGCTGTTCGAGCAGGTCTCGCTGGCGCGGGACTTCCCGGACTTCCTGACGCTGCCCGCCTACGAGCGGATCAAGTAGCGCCGTGGGGACCGGCCGGCTCACCGACGAGACCTACGCCGCCGCGGACGCGCGCCTCGCCGAGGCGGACGCGCGGGTGGCGGCCACGTATCCCGGCGAGCCGTCCGGCCGCCAGCCGGTGCACACCGTGTACGTGCCCGCGTCGCAGTACAAGGCGCGGTTCGTCGCGGACTGGGGCAAGCAGGCCCAGCGGATCTTCGGCGAACAGGGCGACTCGCTCGACCTGAGTCCCGAGGTTTCCCAGCGGGTCTGGCAGAAGCTGTTCACCGAGCCGATCGAAGACCTGCGGATCGATTTCGAGGACGGGTACGGGAACCAGGGCGACGAGGCCGAGGACGCGGCCGCGCTGGCCGCCGGGCGGACCCTCGCCATCACCGGCGGGACCCCGTTCGTCGGGATCCGGTTCAAGAGCTTCGAAGCGGCGACGCGACGTCGCGGCATCCGGACGTTGGACCTGTTCCTGGCCGGGCTGCTGGAAAGCGGCCCGCTGCCGGAAGGCTTTGTCGTCACGTTGCCAAAGGTGACCGCGGTGGAGCAGGTCGCGGTGGCCGCGGACCTGCTGGGAGAGCTGGAAACCGCGTACGAACTGCCGGAAGGCGCGCTGCGGTTCGAGGTCCAGATCGAGACGGCACAGTCCATTTTGGACACGGACGGCACGGTGGCGGTCGCCCGCATCGTCCAGGCCGCAGCCGGTCGGTGCACCGGGCTGCACTACGGGACGTACGACTACAGCGCCGGTCTCGGTATCGGCGCGCAGTACCAGAGCATGGAGCACCCCGCGGCGGACTTCGCCAAGCAGCTGATGCAGGTCGCGGCGGCGGGCACCGGCGTGCGGCTGTCGGACGGCTCGACGAACAAGTTGCCGGTGGGGGACAACGTCCTGAGCGCGTGGCGTGAACACCTGCGCCTCATCCGCCGCTCGCTGGAACGCGGGTTCTACCAGGGCTGGGACCTGCACCCGCACCAATTGCCGACGCGCTTCGCAGCTACGTACACCTTCTTCCGCGAAGGCTTCTCCTCGGCCGCGTCGCGTCTGCGCGACTACGCCGACAAGACCGACCGGGGCGTACTCGACGAGCCCGCGACGGCACAGGCGTTGGCGAGCTTCCTGTTGCGGGGGCTGGACTGCGGCGCACTCGACGAGCCCGAACTGGGCTTCGACCGCGCCGCCCTGGACCGCTACGCCCGGCGCCTGGTCTAGTTTCGCAACTCGTCGACGAGTCGTGGTCTCTTGGCCACTGAGAGACCACGACTCGTCGACGACTTGTGGTGCTTGCGCGTTCAACGACCACGACTCGTCGACGCGTTGCGGGATGGTGGTCAGGTCGCGTACGGCCAGCTCGTCGAGCCTGCGATGACCTCGTTGACGAACCCGACGACCAGAAATTCCGCGCGTGCTCAACGGTCTTCGAGCTGTGCCAGGAACGGGTTGCGCTCGGCTTGGGCGCGGTAGCCCGCGGGGTCGCGGACGCAGTCGGGGCACCAATGGCCTGCCGTCAGGACGAGCCGCGGACTCCCCAGGAAGGTGTGGCCGAAGGCGCAGCGCCAGTGCAGGGGCGTGGTGATGTCGCCGGGCTCGGGGTTGTCGGAAAGCAGTTCGCCGCCGCGAAAGCGCGCGGCTTGAAGGTAGTCCGCACGACTCCAAGCCGCCGGCTCGTCGTAACCGTGGTCGAGGTATCGCGGGTTCCGGTCCGGGCTGGGTGGGACGAACGTCGTCCAGTCGCCGATGGACGCCCACTCGGCGCGGGAGCCGAAGTAGGCGTCGATCCGGTCGGTGTCGTCGTCGGCGAGGAAACGCAGGGTGCCGCGCGGCCGCCGGGTCAACGGCTTCATCACGAGGTTCTTCACGATCCACGCGGGGACTTTGCCCGCGAGCCGCACGGTGGCCGGAGCCGCGGCCACCGCCCGATTCAGTGCCGCGTCGAAGGTGTCGCGGCGGAACGGGACGAGCTCCGCCAGCCGGTCCGAGTCGGTGTACCACTGGCCGTGGAAGTTCCGCGTCGCGAACCAGTCGCGTTCGTGCCAGCGCCGGATGTCCGTGACGCCCAGCGCGGCGGCCAGGCGGGTTTGCAGCTCCCAGTTGGTCAGCCGCCAGTCCTCGCCGCCGCCGATGTTGTAGACACCGCACCAGAATTCGGGTGGGACCTCGGGTTCGCAGAGGTTCGCCAGCAGGCGCGCGGAGTCCTCGACGGACACCCATTCCATGGTGCCCTCGAACGGGCAGTGCGTCATGATCGGGTCGCGGACGCCGAGCAGACCCGGATGGAAGATGCCCGTTTGCCGCAGCCAGGCCCATTTCGGCAGTCCCGAGTCGACCAGCGCCCGTTCCGCGACGATCTTGCTCTGGCCGTACTCGTCGAATCGGGCGACCCGCAACGGATCCCCGATCCGGCCCCAGTGGTGCGGCGGGTTGCGGTCACCGGTCTGGGCCACGGAGCCCACCATGACGACCCCGATCGACGCGGGATCTGGCTGGGCCGCCACCGCGCGGATGATGTTGCGGGCGCTGCCGACGTTGACCCGGTGCGTGAGCTCGGGGTGGTCGTCGGCGTACGGCGAGACGACCGCGCCGACGTGGAGCACGAAATCCGCGTCCCTGACACAGTTCTCGACCACCGCGTAGTCGGTGAGATCACCGTGGACCACGGTGAGGTTGTCCATGCCTTGGAAAGCACGTATCGCCTCGCGGTCGTGCGCGGTCGGCAGGACCAGCGCCACGACGTCGAACCGGCCGGCGCGCTCGGCGAACTCGGTGAGGACAGACCGGCCCCAGTTCCCGGACGCGCCCGTCAGGAACACCCGGCGGCGCTGTTGCTTGCTACCCAACGGCTTGTCACCCAACGGCTTGCTACCCAACGTTTTCTCCCGCCGTCCGGACCCGGTGTGCGCGGACGAGCAGCCCCAGCCCGAGACCGAGCGCGGCGGACAGGACGTGCCCGCACGTGGTGACGTCCGGCAGTCTGCCGTACCAGTCCGCGGCGGTCAGCGGGTAGAGCAGGATGAACGCCGCCCAGGGCACGCGCGTCCAGCGCGGCAGGAACCAGGTGGCCGCACCGGCGGCGCCCAGCGCGCCGTAGCTCACCCCGTAGTCGAGCTCCGTCCGCACTTCGGCCGGGTAGTCCGCCACGGCGATCAGAAGCAGCGTCAGCAGGGTGACGACCACGTGCACGGTCAGGAAGATCCCGAACGCGCGAGCCGTGCCCAGCCGGTGTTCCAGCAGGCCGAGGCAGAACGCGACCCCGGCGACCACGATCAGGACGACGTTGAGCAGGTCGCCGGAGGTGTCCACCACCAGCGCGCCGGCGAACAGCCGCACCGGGAACCACCAGTCGACGTCCGCGGGGGCGGTGCTGATGGCGTGCAGCAGGCTGTCCGCGGCGGGCGCGGGCAGGTTCGCCACCAGGAGGTGGGTGATCAGCAGGACGCCGAGGTAGCAGGCCGTGCCGCGAACGTGGTCAGCAGGAGCCGCGATAGTCCACCACGGCTTTCCGCGCGGCCTCGATCTCCGCGGTTTCCAAGGGTGCGATGGCTTTGCTCGCCGGGGTTCCGTCCGCCAGGTTCTTCTTCGCGTCGGCCGCGGCGTAGACGACTTTGCGGAGCTTGTCGTCCAGTGCTTTCGGCAGCTTCGAGAGCAGGACGACGCCGGAGTACGCGATTTGCCCCACGGCCTCGACAACCTTGGCTCGGTTCTGCGGGGTCTCGCCGTCCGTGACGAGCGGGTAGGCGATGAGGGTGAACAGTGGCCCGGCGACCGTGGCGAAGCCGTTCAGGTTGCCGCAGAACTCCTGGTGATCTTCGGCGGAAGAGGGAGACGGGGACGCGGCCGGTGGCGGCGGGGCGGCCTCGGGGGGAGTGCCGCAGCCCGCGGTCGTCAACGCCATGATCGAGATCACCACAGAGGCCAAGACTACGCGGGTCATGCTCGGCATGCTATTGGGCCTGGAGCCGGGACAGGATCCCGTTGGCCGGTAAAGGTCAACGGCGACATCGGGTTCAGGCCTTTACCGCGTCGACGACGAGTGTGAGGAGCGCGTCGATCCGGTCCGGGGTGCCGGTGGCCGCCGTGGAGAGGAACACGCCGAGGAGCATCGCGGTGACGTCGTCGGCGTCGACGTCGGCGCGCAGCGATCCTGTCCGCACTCCGGCGGCGAGGATCGTGGCGATCGCGGCGTTGAGGCGTTTCCGCGTGTGCGGCGTTGAAATGGTCCCCGACGCGATTCCGGCGCGAAGTGTGTCGATCATGCCCCGCTTGGCGGCGACGAACGCCACGTAGCGGTCCATCCAGGCGCGCAGGGCGAGCTCGGGCGGGAGCTCTGCGAGCAGGGCGGGGGCGCTCGTCGCGACCTCGTCGAGCTCGGCGGCGTAGACGGCCTCGACGAGGGCTCCGCGGGTGGGGAAGTGGCGGTAGAGCGTGCCGATGCCTACTCCGGCGTCGCGGGCGATGGTTTCGAGCGCGACCATGGCGTCCGCGGTCGCGAAGGCCGTTCGAGCCGCGGTGATGAGCTTTTCGCGGTTGCGCCGCGCGTCGGCGCGGCCCGTGGCGGGGGGCTCGGACGGAGTCAAAACGGAGGCACCTCCGGTAGTGCAACAGTCGGAAGCGGAGGTTCCTCCGCCTCCAGCATCATCGCACGAGGACGGGACTTCCATGACCTCCAGTGGCACCATCCTGCTCGCCGGCCGCACTGTCTCTCGCGTCGGCTACGGGGCCATGCAGCTGCGTCCGGGCGGAGATCGCACCGCGGCCGTCGAACTGCTGCGGCGTGCGGTCGAACTCGGCGTCGACCACATCGACACGGCCCAGTTCTACGGCGACGGTCACGCCAACAGCCTCCTGCGCGAGGCGATCCGCCCCGAGGACGGCGTTCTCGTCGCCAGCAAGGTCGGGGCTGATTCGAGTCCCGGCGGGCCCACCCCGGTCCGGCTCGCGCAGCGGCCGGAAGAACTGCGGGCGAGTGTCGAGGCCAACCTCGCCAGCCTCGGTCTCGACCGCATCCCGCTGGTGAACCTGCGCCGCACGGACACCGGGCCGGGCCTGCGGGCGGAGGGCGACCAGGTGGTCGATCTCGACGACCAGCTCGCGGTCATGGTCGCGCTGCGCGACGAGGGCAAGATCGGTGCGATCGGGCTGAGCAGCGTGAACATCGAGGTCCTGCGCCGGGCGCTCCCGGCGGGCATCGCCTGTGTGCAGAACGCCTACAGCCTCGTGGCCCGCGACGACGAGGCACTGCTCGACCTCTGTATCGCCGAAGGTGTCGCCTGGGTGCCGTTCTTCCCGCTCGGCGGCGCGTTGCCCGGCATGCCGAAGGTGACTGACGAGCCGGCCGTCGTGGCCGCGGCGGAGTCGCTGGGCCGCACGCCCGCGCAGGTCGGCCTCGCCTGGCTGCTCCACCGCGCCCCGAACGTGCTGCTCATCCCGGGTACCGCCAGCGTCGAGCACCTGCGGGAGAACGTCGACGCCGGGGCGATCGTGCTCGACGACGCGACGCTCGCCGCGCTGGACGCCGTCCCGGCGCGGGCGGCGGACATCCCGCACGAGTGACTCACCCGCGTCGTTCGAAGAACAGCCAGTGCTGCTGGAGGTGCGGCGGTATTTCCGTGCCCTGATAGGGAGTTCGCTCGGTGAAGCCCCGCGAACGGTACAAGCGCTGGGCCTCCGCCATGAAGCGGGCGGTATCGAGCCGGACCGTCGAGGCCCGCATCCGCGCGGCTTCTTCGAGCAGCGAGTCGAGCAGGCGTGCGCCGACGCCCTGCCCGCGGCGTTCCGGCGCGACGTACATCCGTTTCAGCTCGACGACGCGCGGTTCCAGCGTGCGCAACCCCGCCACCGCCACGAGGGAGCCGGACGAGTCCTCGGCGACGAGCAGCGCGCGGGAGGGATCGTCGTACTCCTGCAGCGACGCCCGCAGACCGGAGATGTCGGTGGGCGGGTCCTCGATACCGAACTCGCTGAGGAGCTGTTCCGTGGCCACCGTCATGTAGTCCACCAGGAGCTTGGTGATTTCTTCGGCCTCGGCGGCGAGGTCGGCTCGCCGGATGGTGACGGACACGGGTACCAGTGCTCCGGGATTCTTCGGGTCGGCGGCAGTGCGGTGGAACCGATCCTACGGGGACCGTCGATCGGGGACTTCCCGCCGCACTAATCAACGGTCCCTGAAGGCCACCGTGACGGCGTCTAACGCCGTCAGGCCCGTCGCCGACGAGGCGACGGGCCTTTGGGGACACAGTGGCCTTCAGGGACGGTCAAACCGGGGGAGGTGCTGGAAACGTTGGAGGGTAAGAAACCTCAGCCGTCGAGCGTGGCCTGATCGGCCGCCGCGCGGCCCGCCTCCCAGCCCTCTCCGCTGCGCACCGAGACCCGCTTGCCGACCTTGGCGGGGAACACCCGCTCGAAGGTTTCGTCCACTTTGGCCTGATGGGTGGCCAGCACCGGCAGCAGCGACGGCTGGCCGGCGGTGATGGTCATCCGCGCCTGCTCGAGCCGCTCGCCGATCCTCGACGCGTAGGCGACCAGGAACGACTTCCGGTACGCCCGCGTCGCCTTCTTGCCGCTGGCGAGCGTCGCTTTGGTCGCCTGCAACAGCAACGAGGTCGTCAGCAGGAGCACCGCGTCGACGTCGTCCTCGTCACCAAGGACGCTGACGAAGCCGAACTCGCCGTGGAACAGCGCGCGGCACCGGTTCGCGGCCGAAACCACTTGCACCAGCAGGGATTTCGCGTCCAGGTGCGGGGTCTCCAGCCACAACCGCCTGGTGACGAACGCGTCCGTGTTCACGCCCGTCTCGGCCTCGACCAGTGCGCGGTCCAGCGCGTACCGCGTCATCAGCTCTTGCGCCTTTCCCGTGAGCGCCTCGGCCTCTTCGGGGAACGAGCTGGACTCGGCCTTCGCGAGCAGCGCCCGGACGCGGCCGAGTTTCTTTTCGTCGACGCCGTGGTGGACGTGCGCCGTCTCCTTCCGGACCGTGCCGGGCAGCGAAAGGATGAGGTTCAACGTCGGCAGCCGCAGCAGTTGCCCGAGCACCTCGATCACGGCCGCGACGACTTCCTCGCCGATGAGCACCTGCTTCGCCGCCCACTGCCCCAGGTGCGGCTCGGTCCGTGACCACCACACCTTGGCGTCCAGCCCCTCGAGCCAGCGCGCGTCGACGGTCTCTGGCGCGTAGGGATCCACGTAGATCGCGAGCGAGTCGAGCAGGTAGCTCGTCCCGAACTCGTCGAACCGGCGCCGGGCGAGCTCGTAGAGGTCGTCGGGCAGCCACCCGCGTTCGAACACCCGCTTCAGCACCTGGCGGGTCGTCTGCTCGGCCTCTTCGCCGAGTTCGGGGCGGGCTGGATTGATCGCGCCGGCGGCTTTCTCGTCGCCGCGCGCGTAGGCGGTCGCGGCGGTGAAGAGGTCTGGGGGCGCTTCGGGCATGCACAGATCTTTCGTTATCGCCGGTGGGCGCTCACTCCCGGGGGTTCCCGACCGTGGCCTCGCTCTCCCCGGCCCGGAGCCGGAGGGCGATCGACGTCGCCGCGCGGCCCGCGGGCGACGCGGTGGGTTTGCTCAGCGTGCTCGCGAAGATGCCGAGCAGGAGCGAGATCACCCCCACCAGCACCAGTAAAATCTTGACCGCCGTCGAGCCGATGACGCCGCCGCCGAGCCGGGTGCCCCCGAGGAGGGCGGCCGCGACGAGCGCGGCGCCGATGATGACGAGCGAGACGTTCACGGGCCCTCCCTCGAGCGAGACGACGGGGAGTGAGTTTACGCCAAGATGGTGTCCCTGTGTGGGCGATCAATCACTCTCGGCCAGAAGGGCGAGGTAGACGTCCAGTTGCTCGGTGAACTCGGTGAGGTCCGCGCCGAGCAGTTCGCTCGCCCGGCCGATGCGATACCGCAGGGTGTTCACGTGGACGTGCAGCGCCCGCGCGGCCCTGGTCGGGGAGCCGGAACAGCCGAGGAAGGTCCGCAGGGTGTGGACGAGCTCGGTGTTCTGCTCGGCGTCATAGGCCAGCAGCGGGCCGAGCACCCGCTCACGCAGCGCCGCGCGGAACTCGTCCGAAGCACCGGCGAGCAGGAGCCGGTGGACGCCGATCTCCCCGGCGGGCACCACGGCCACCGGCCCTGGGCGAGCCGCCGCCACGGCCAGCGCGTGCCGCGCGATCTCCTTGGCACCACGCAGGCCGGTGACCGTCGTGGGGTCGCTGAAGCTCAGCAGCACCCGGGGCGCCGACAGCATTGGTTCCACTGTGGACAGTGCTGCCGCCGCCCGCCGGGCCCAGTCGTCTGGCCAGTCGCCGTTGTCCTCGACGACGGCGTAGGTGTCCTCGCCAGGCTCGCCGAGCAGGACCCGGCTCGGGTGGTTCGCCAGCAGTTCGGCCAGGACGTCGCCGCTCTCGCGTGTCCCTTCGGTGCGCGCGAGGAGGAACCGGACCGAGCCGGACAGACCTGTCGCGGCGAAGGTGTCTCGGGGATCGCCGCCCTCTTCGAGCACGGCGAGCAGCGGTTCGACGGCCCGGTCGGTCACGCGGCGCACCTGCTCGGCGCGCGCCCTGGCCACGCCGATGAGCCCGGCCAGTTCGTCGACGACCTCGCCCTGCGCCGTGGTGAGCCGCGTCGCCACCGCCACGAACCACGGCACCGCCGGGCGGCCGCCCACCGGCGACAGCGACAACCCGGCTACCTCCGTCGGCCTGCCGCGCGCCGCGACGAACCGCCGCGCGAGCTCGTCCGCCCGCTCCGGGAGCGGGTCGGGGCCCGCCACCACCCGGCCGGTCGTGGACAGCACCCAGCCGGGGACGCGGAGCTCGGTCGTCGCCCGGTCGAGCAGCGACTCCGGCGATTCGTCGTCGGCGGCCGCGGACAGCAAACGTTTGCGCGCGGTGCCCGAGGACGACGCCAGCGCCAGGACCACCCGTTCGATGACCACCGCGAACGACAGGTCCGTGGGCACCTCGAGCAGGGGGATGTCATGGCGGACGCAGGCGTCGATCAGGTCCTGCGGGATGCCGCCGGAGTCCGCGCCGGACGCCGCCAGCGCGGACGCGCCCGCACTGGCGAGCTGGGCGACGAACGAATCGGCGTCGCCGGGTTGGTGCCACCACAGCAGCCCGCTCAGCACGAGCTCGCCCGCCGACAGGTAGCGGCCGGGGTCGGGCAGCTCCGTGACGTAGATCCGGGTCACCGGCCGGTCGAGCCGGGCGGTCCCGGTGCGCGGACGCAAGCGCAATCCGGGCAGGGCGAGCAGAGTTTTCACGGTTGTCATGACTGTTGTAGGAAAGCACAAACAGATGGCTTTCCGCACGGTCAGGTTCGTACTTCGGCACCGTTGCCGTGTGCCACGCCCCTGGCGTCTACTGGGGCACTGCCGCAATCGAAGGAGCCAGAGAGTGGATTTCCTGCGCCCCAGCACGCTCGGCGAGGCGCTCGCGTGGAAGGCCGAACGGCCCGAAGCCGTGCCCATCGCCGGGGGTACCGATGTCATGGTCGAGCTCAATTTCGACCATCGTCGACCGGCCGCCCTGCTCGACCTGACGCGGATCGCCGAGCTCACCGAATGGTCGGCCGCCGAGGGCACGGTCCGGCTCGGTGCCGGGGTCCCGTACGTCCGGGTGATCGCTGAGCTGGGTGAAAAAGTGCCCGCGCTGGCGATGGCTTCGCGCACGGTCGGCTCGCCGCAGATCCGCAACCGGGGCACGGTCGGGGGCAACCTCGGCGCCGCGTCGCCCGCCGGGGACACCCACCCGGTGGTGCTCGCCCTCGACGGCGAGATCGAGATCGCTTCGGTCCGCGGGGTGCGGACGATCCCGGCGGAGGAGTTCTACCTCGGCGTCAAGCGCAACGCCCTCGAGCCCGACGAGCTGATCACGGCCGTGCACCTGCCTGAGCACGCGGGCCCGCAGCAGTTCGCCAAGGTCGGCACGCGCAACGCCATGGTGATCGCGGTGTGCTCGTTCGCGATCGCGCTGCGGCCCGAGTACCAAGGGGTCGGCGCCGTCGTCGGCTCGGCCGCGCCCACCCCGCGCCACGCCCGCGACGCCGAGGCGTACCTCGCCGCCGAGCTGCCCTGGGCCACGCGCGCGCCGATCGCGGACTCCGTCAAACGTCGTTTCGGTGAGCTCGTCGCCCATGCGACGTCGCCGATCGACGACGTCCGCGGCAGCGCGGCCTACCGCCAACACGCGCTGTCCGTGCTGGCGCGCCGTACGTTGACCTGGGCCTGGACCGACTTTCAGCAGGAGAGTGAGCGCTCGTGCGCCTGAACGTGAAGATCAACGGCGAGGACCGCCAGGCCGACGACGTCTGGGAGGGCGAAAGCCTGCTCTACGTCCTGCGTGAGCGGCTCGGCCTCCCGGGCTCGAAGAACGCTTGTGAGCAGGGCGAGTGCGGCTCCTGCACGGTGTATCTCGACCAGGTGCCGGTGTGTTCGTGCCTGGTCGCGGCCGGGCAGGCCGAGGGCCGCGAGGTGCGGACCGTCGAAGGACTCGCGAACGGCGAAATCCTGGACCCCGTGCAGCAGTCGTTCGTCGACGCCGGTGCGGTCCAGTGCGGGTTCTGCACGCCAGGGCTGGTCGTCGCGGCGCACGACCTGCTCAACCGCGTCCCCGAGCCCGCCGACGAGGAGATCCGCGAGGCGCTCGCCGGGAACCTGTGCCGCTGTACCGGTTACGAGAAAATCCTCGACGCCGTCCGCCTCGCCGCGAGCCGGGGTGCGAGCGCATGAGGACCGTCATCGAGAACGCCGCCATCGCGACCGTCGACGCCGCCGGGACCGAGCACGCGTCCGGCCACGTCGTCGTCGAGGACGGGGTGATCACCGCTGTCGGCTCCGGGCCCGCACCCGGTGACGCCGACGAGCGTGTCGACGCGCGCAACTGCCTGGTGACGCCGGGCCTGATCAACACGCATCACCACCTCTACCAATGGGCGACGCGCGGACTGGCCGCCGACCACACCCTGTTCGAGTGGCTCGTCGAGCTGTACCCGATCTGGGGACGGCTGAACGCCGGGATCACCCACGCCGCCGCGACGGCCGGGCTGGCGCGCCTCGCGACGACCGGGTGCACGACGGTCGCCGACCACCACTACGTCTTCCCCCGCGAAGGCGGCGACCAGGTCGAGGCGCTCGTCTCGGCGCGTGAACGTGTCGGCGTCCGGCTGCACATCGTGCGTGGGTCGATGGACCGCGGGGTGTCGCAAGGCGGCCTGCCGCCGGACAACCTGGTCGAGGAGACCGAGGCCGCGCTGCTGGGCACCGAGGCCGCGATCGACAAGCACCACGACGCCTCGCGGGGCGCGCACGTCCAGATCGCGGCGGGGCCTTGTTCACCCTTTTCGGTGAGCGAGCCGCTGATGACCGGGGCCGCGGAACTGGCGCGCCGCAAGGGCGTCCGGCTGCACACGCACCTGGCCGAGACGCTGGACGAGGAACGCCAGTGCCTGGCCGAGGTCGGCTGCACCCCGGCCGAGTACGCCGACAAGCTCGGCTGGCTCGGCGACGACGTCTGGCTCGCCCACACCATCCACCTGTCGGGTGACGCCATCCGGCGGCTCGGCGCGACCGGCACCGGCTCGGCGCACTGCCCGACGTCCAACGGCCGCATCGGCGCGGGCATCGCCCCGGTACGGCAGCTGCTCGACGCGGGCGCGCCGGTCGGCCTCGGCGTCGACGGGGCCGCGTCCAACGAGCGCGGCGGACTCGGCGAGGAGTTGCACCAGGCGTTGCTCCAGGCCCGTCAGCGCGGCGGACCCCGGGCGCTGACCACCCGCGAGGCGTTGTACCTGGGCACGATGGGCGGCGCCCGGTGCCTCGGCCGGGAGTCGGAAATCGGCTCGATCGAGGTCGGGAAGCTCGCCGACCTGGCCGTCTGGAACCTCCGCGGGCTGAGCTACGCGGGCATCACCGACCCGGTCGCGGCACTCGTGCTCGGCGCGGTCCCGCCGCTGGCCCGGCTGTTCGTCGGCGGCGAGACCGTCGTCAGCGAAGGCGTGCTGCTCCGCTCTGAGGAAGACGTGATCGCCCGTGAACTTTCCGTCGCCGGCGCGAAACTGAGGGAGGCGTAGTGACTTCCACCCACCAGGACACCGTCACCGGTTCGGTGAACGGCGTCGGCGCGAGCCCGCAGCGGCCCGACGGCACGATCAAGGTCAAGGGCGAGTTCGCGTATTCCTCGGACCTTTGGCACGAGGACATGATCTGGGGCTCGACGCTGCGCAGCCCGCATCCGTACGCGCGGATCACCGGCATCGACCTGACGGACGCCCTCAAGGTGCCAGGCGTCTACGCCGTCCTGACCCACGAGGACGTCCCGGGGGTGAACCGGTACGGCCTGGAACACGCCGACCAGCCGGTGCTCGCCGACCACATCGTGCGCTACCAGGGTGAACCGGTGGCGCTCGTCGCGGCCGACCACCCCGAGACGGCCACCCGCGCGATGAAGCGGATCAAGGTCACCTACGAGGTAATCCAGCCGGTGACGGACTCGGAGAAGGCCGTCGCGGGCGATGGCGCGAAGCTGCATCCTGGCGGGAACGTCGTGCGGCACGTCAAGATCCGGCACGGTTCGCAGGAGATGGCCGCCGACGTCGTGGTGTCCGGGGTCTACGAGGTCGGCATGCAGGACCAGGCCTTCCTCGGCCCGGAGTCCGGCATGGCCGTGCCCGACACGGAAGGCGGCGTCGATCTGTACGTCGCCACCCAGTGGCTCCACGTCGACCAGCAGCAGATCGTCACCGCTTTGGGGCTGCCCAAGGAAAAGGTGCGCCTGACGCTGGGAGGCGTCGGCGGTGCGTTCGGCGGCCGGGAGGACCTGTCGATCCAGGTCCACGCGTGTTTGCTGGCGCTGCACACCGGCAAGCCGGTCAAGATGGTCTACAACCGTGAAGAGTCCTTCTACGGTCACGTGCACCGCCATCCGGCGAAGATGTACTACGAGCACGGCGCCGACCGCGACGGCAAGCTCCGCTACGTCAAGGCGCGGTTGTTCCTCGACGGCGGCGCGTACGCGTCCTCGACCGGCGCGGTGGTCGCGAACGCAGCCACCCTGGGCGTCGGTCCATACAATGTGGACAGTGCTTCGGTCGATTGCTGGGGCACGTACACGAACAACCCGCCGTGCGGCGCGATGCGTGGCTTCGGCGCGGTGCAGGCGGGGTTCGCCTACGAGTCCCAAATGGACAAACTCGCCGAGGCGTGCGGGCTCGATCCGGTGGACGTCCGGATCCGCAACGCGATGAGCGAGGGCAGCGTGATGCCGACCGGGCAGGTCGTCGACTCCGCCGCGCCGGTCGCCGAACTGCTGGAACGCTTGCGGGCCAAGCCGTTGCCCGCCGAACGCGGTGAGCTCGACCTGCGCCGGATGCCCGGTGGCGTCTCGAACACCACCCACGGCGAGGGCGTCGTCCGCGGCGTCGGGTATGCCGTGGGCATCAAGAACGTCTGTTTCTCCGAGGGCTTCGACGACTACTCGACCGCGCGCGTGCGGCTGCAGGTGGTCGGCGGCGAACCCGCCGCGACCGTGCACACCGCGGCGTGCGAAGTCGGTCAGGGCCTGGTGACGATCATGCAGCAGATCGTCCGGACCGAACTGGGCATCGAGCAGGTGACGATCCTGCCGATGGACACCTCGATCGGCAACGGCGGCTCGACCTCGGCGTCACGCCAGACCTACGTCACCGGTGGTGCCGTGCAGGCCGCGTGTGTGGCCGTGCGCCAGGGTTTGCTGTCCCATGCGGCGGCCAGGCTGGGTACGAGCGGGCAGCTCAGCGTGACCGGCGGCAAGGTCGTCGCCGGTGACGGCGGGGTGCTCGCGGACCTCGTCGACGTGCTCGACGGCGAGCAGTTCGACGAGACCGTCGAGTGGCGTCACCGGCCGACCACCGCGCTCGACCCCGAGACCGGGCAGGGCTTCGCCCACGTCCAGTACGGGTTCGCCGCGCACCGCGCGGTGGTGGACGTCGACGTCGAACTGGGCCTGGTCAAGGTCGTCGCACTCGACTGCGCGCAGGACGTCGGCAAGGCGCTCAACCCGCAGGCCGTGCTCGGCCAGATCCAGGGCGGCTCGGCGCAGGGGCTCGGCCTCGCCGTGATGGAGGAGATCCAGACCGTCGACGGCAAGATCCGCAATCCCTCGTTCACCGACTACCTCATCCCGACCGTGCTCGACATGCCGCCGATGAGCATCGACGTCCTCGAGCGCGCCGACCCGCACGCGCCCTACGGCCTGCGCGGCGTCGGCGAACCGCCGACGATTTCGTCCACCCCGGCCATCGTGGCCGCGATCAGAGCGGCCACCGGCCTCGCCCTGCCCCGCTGCCCCGTCCGCCCCGAGCACCTGACCGGTACGTAAACGTGCAACACCCGTGTCCGAATCGCCGTCACGCGTGTCTGGATTGCCGTCTCGCGTGACGGCAATCCAGACACGGGTGACGGCATTCCGATCACGACGTGACTGACAAGCTAGGAGACCTTTCGTGGGGACACCTCTGTCCTTTTTGGAGTCCGACGAGCGTAACTGGCTCGCCGAGGCCGTCGCGCTGGCGACGGCGAACGTCGGCGAGGGCGGTGGGCCGTTCGGTGCGGTGATCGTCCGCGCGGGCGAGATCATCGCGACCGGGACCAACCAGGTGACGCCGTCGCTCGACCCGACCGCGCACGCCGAGGTGGTCGCCATCCGGGCGGCCTGCCAGGTGATCGGCGACTACAAGCTCGAAGGCTGTGTGCTCGTTTCCTCGTGCGAGCCTTGCCCGCTGTGCCTCTCGGCGGCGTTGTGGGCGCGCGTGGATCGCGTGCTGTACGCCGCTGATCGTGACGACGCGGCCGAGGCCGGGTTCGACGATCGCGAGTTCTACGACCTCTTCTCCCGTCCGCGGGACACCTGGCCACTACCCGTCGGCCAGCTGTCCACTTCGGACTCTTTCACTCCCTTTCAGGCATGGCTGTCGAAACCCGACAAGCGCGCCTACTGATTCTTGGTCGAGCCCCCACAATGCTGTGGAGCCCCCTCATGACCCAGCTTCGTACTGACCGTCCCCACCACCCCGAACCCTTGCCCCGCAAAGAATCCGCAGTCGATCGCTTCTTCCGGATCTCGCGGCGCGGCAGCACCGTCGGCCGCGAGGTCCGCGGCGGGATCACCACTTTCGTCGCGATGTGCTACATCGTGCTGCTCAACCCGCTCATCCTCGGCGCGTCGGCGGACATCACCGGCGCGCGGCTGACCACCGAGCAGGTGACGACGGCGACCGCGCTGGCCGCGGGCATCACCACCATCCTGATGGGTCTGGTCGGCAACGCGCCGCTCGCGCTCGCGGCGGGCCTCGGCGTCAACGGGGTGGTCGCGTTCCAGATGGCCCCGGCGATGACCTGGGCGCAGGCGTTCGGGCTCGTCGTGCTCGAAGGCGTGTGCATCGTGCTGATGGCCGTCTCCGGGGTCCGGGAACGGATCATCAACGCCATCCCGGCGCCGCTCAAGGTCGCGATCACCGTCGGGATCGGGCTCTACATCGCGCTCGTCGGCCTGGTCAGCGCCGGTTTCGTGACCAGGACCCCGGACGCGGCGCACTCGACCGTCCCGGTCCGGATGGGTCTCGGCGGGCACCTCACCGGCTGGCCGATCGTCATCTTCTGCCTGGGGCTGCTGCTGATGATCGTGCTGGTCAGCCGCGGGGTGCCGGGCGCGGTGCTGATCAGCATCCTGACCGCGACCGTGCTGGCAGTGGCCGTCGACGCGGTGTTCCGCGTCGACAGCTGGGGCCTGGTCGAGCCCAAGGTGCCCGACCACATCGTCGCGAGTCCGGACTTCAGCCTGCTCGGGCACATAGACCTGTTCGGCGGCTTCGCCTCGGCAGGGGCCGTCACCGCCGCGGTGTTCCTGTTCACCCTGGTGCTGTCCGGGTTCTTCGACGCCATGGGCACGATCACCAGCGTGTCCGAGGAGGCCGGGCTGGTGAAGGACGGCAAGGTCGAGGGCATGGGCCGGATCCTGCTGGTCGACGGCGTCGGCGCGTTCGCGGGCGGGATCACCGGCTCGGCGCCGAACACGGTGTTCCTGGAGTCCGCCGCCGGAGTCGGCGAGGGCGCCAGGACCGGCCTGGCGAGCATCATCACCGGCGGACTGTTCACCGCGACGCTGTTCCTGACGCCCCTGGCAGCCGTCGTCCCGGCGCAGGCCGCGGCGCCCGCGCTGGTGGTCATCGGCGGGATGATGATGGCCCAGTGCCGCCGGATTCCCTGGCAGGAACTCGATTTCGCGATCCCGGTGTTCCTGACGATCGCGCTCATCCCGTTCACCTACTCGATCACCAACGGCATCGGCGCGGGCCTCATCGCGTACGTCCTGATCCGCGTCGGCAAGGGCAAGATCCGCGAGGTCGGCTGGCTGCTCGGGATCCTCGCCGCGGTGTTCGCCGTCTACTTCGGGATCGAAGGGATCACCTCATGGTTCTGATGTTCCTCAACGGCGGCGGCATGCGCGGCGGCCCACTGCACTCGCAACTCCAAGGCGCGCCGCTGCTTTGTCACGCCCGCTCGGCGCCGAAGTACCGCTACTACTCGGTCGACGACCGTTTCCCGGCGATGCACGCGGTCCCCGCGGGCGGCGGCTCCGTCGTCGGCGAGCTGTACGACCTGCCGTTGACCGTCCTGCGCGACCACCTGGTCCCCGCGGAACCCCCGGAGCTGGAGCTCGGCGTCATCGAACTCGAACACGGCGCGTCCTGCCTGGCCACGGTCCTCCGCGAGTCCTTTTTGGACGACCCCCGCCTCCAGGACATCACCGTCCTCGGCTCCTGGCGCGCCCACCTCGCTTGATTGCCCCTGAAGGCCACCATCACGGCGTAAAACGCCGTGATGGTGGCCTTCAGGGGACGTCAGCGGACGAAGGTGGGCTTGCTGGTGGCGGAGTGGACGAAGTCCGGGGTGCCGGGGTAGAAGGCACGCCAGACGCCGGGGGCGGGGTGGCCGGTGGACGACGAGAACGCGAACGTGGTGCCGTTCCACGCGGCCTCGATCGTGGTCGCGGTGGTCCAGCAGCCGGAGCCGGACAGGTACTGGATTCGCACGGGGATCGGCGACGGCGTGAAGCCGGGGAAGTCGATCGTGCCCGTGGTGGCGACCTTGCCCGCGGTGTCGCGAGCGGCGGTGAACGAGGTGATCTTCGCGGGCTGCAGGACGACGATGTTCGCCGTGTCGGCGCTGGAAGCCGCGAGCACGGCGTCGGCCGGGAGGTAGTCGGCGTGGTAGTGCCCGGAGCGGATCGGGGTCACGGTGGCGCGGTAGCGGCCGTTGGCGTCGGTGACCGGCGCGACGCCTGCCTCGCCGCAGAAGTCGTCGTTGCAGAACGACAGTGGCACCTGAGCGCCTGCGATCGGCGTCGTCCCTGGGGCTTTGGTGAGCCTGCCGGTGATGGTCACCGCCATGCCCGCGTCGATCCTGGTGCTGCCTGCCTGTGCGGTGAGCTGGGTGGTGATGGTGTCGGCGTGCGCGGGCAGCGCGCCGAGTGTGAGCAGGGCGGTTACGGCTAGCGCGAGTTTCGTCATGGCGTGGCGCATGTTCTCCCCAAGGCTGGGTGACTCTGGCCTCGGCTAGGTCGGCCACGCGGGACAGTCCGTTTCGGACTCGAGCCGGGATTCTCGCCGCGTTCAGTACTCAGCCGTCGGTGCTTCACACCCCGGTTGTCGGGGGCAGCCAAGTGGCCTAACGGACGCGCTCGTCGAACTGTGCCAGCACCTCCGGCCACGCGTCCCGATGTCCGTCGCGCGACGACTCGGTGGGGAAGCCGTGGTGGGCCAGGCGGACGTGTGTTCCGTCGCCTTCCGGGGTCAGCTCGACGGTGACGACGGTTTCCGCGCCGCCGGTGCCGGAAGTCAGCCAGGTCAGCTCGACCAGCGTGGCCGGTTCAAGCCGCAGGAACCGGCCGTAGTGCGGGTGACGCGTGCCCTCGAACTCGGTCTGGAAGAAGAACGGGACGTCGACCTCGGGGCGCATCAGGACCGAGTCCGGCGCGGCGAACCACCGGCCGAATTCCTGGGTCCAGGCGCGGTAGACCGCGGACGGGGACGCCATGACCGTCCGTTCGACGGTCAGCCCGTGCGGGCGCGAGGACAGCTCCGGTGGGCAGAAGGTCATGCTCTATATAACCACCAAGGCATATAAGGAGTCAATCGCCCGGGTTTCCGCGAGCGGCTTCGGCCAGCAGGTTTCGCGCGACGGCGGCGCAGGCGGCGCCCGCGACGGCGAGCGGTTCGGTGTCGCGCAGCGAGCGGCTCAGGATGAAGGCGCCTTCGAGGCTGGTGACGATGGTCAGGGTCAACGTCCTGGCAGCCGCCTCGCCGAGCCCGAAGTCGCTGAGCTTCGCGGTGCCCGCGACGGTCCACGCGGTGAAGACGTCGGCGGTGGCCTTGCGTAGCTGTTCGTTGGTGCTCGCGACCTCGAGGGCGACCGTCGCGATCGGGCAGGCGTCGGCGAAGTCCGTCTCGCGCAGGGTGACCGCGGCGCCGGCGAAGGCGGCCTCGATGCCGCTGACCAGGTCCGTGTCCGGCGTGAAGAAAATGTCGAACAGCTCGATATACATCAGCCCGGACGTGCGGATGACCTCCTCGCCGAGCTGTTCCTTGCCGCCGGGGAAGAAGTGGTAAAGCGAGCCGAACGGTGCGTTGGCAGCGGTGACGATCTGTTTCAGGCCGGTGCCGGTGTAGCCGTTGCGGCGGAAGAGTTCCGCGCTCGCCGCCATGATGCGGTCCTTGGTGCCTGCCACGTCACTCCTCGCTCACCCGTTGCCCGGTCCTGCCATCCTAGGCTACCGTCACGCTAGAGCGATCTATCAAATCGGAGTGAACGATGTCGGAGCTCCAGCTGTCCGCCGGGCCGATCGAGTACGAGGACACCGGCGGTGACGGGCCGGTCCTGGTGCTGCTCCACGGCCTCACCATCGACAGTTCGGTCTGGCGCGAGGTGGTCCCCGGCCTGCGCGCGGACTACCGCTGCATCACGCCGACGTGGCCGCTCGGCGCGCACCGGAAACCCCTGCGCCCGGACGCGGACCTCTCCCTCAAGGGTCTCGCGCTGCTCGTCGGTGAGTTCCTCGAGCGGCTCGACCTGCGCGACGTCACGCTGGTGCTCAACGACTGGGGCGGCGGCCAGATCCTGCTGTCCGAAGGTCGAGCGGACCGCGTCGGCAGGCTCGTCCTCGCTGCCGTGGAGGCGTTCGACAACTATCCGCCGGGCATTCCCGGCCGGGCGATCGGGCTCGCCTGCCGCGTTCCCGGCGGACTCCGGCTGTTGCTGAACCTGTTGCGGTTCAAGGCTTTCCGGCGTGGCCCGGCTTCGTGGGGCTGGATGAGCAAGCGGCCGGTGCCCACCGAGGTGATGGATGGCTGGTTCCGGCCCGCGACGACCTCGGCCGAGATCCGGCGAGACCTGGTCAAGTACGTCACCTCGGTGCCGCCGAAGGACGTCCTGCTCGACTGGGCCGAGCGCACGCGGTCCTTCGAACGTCCCGTGCTCGTCGTCTGGGCCAAGGAGGACAAGCTCATGCCACGCGAGCATGGCCGCCGCCTCGCCGAGCTGTTCCCCGCCGGGCAACTGGTCGAGGTCGACGACAGCTACACCTTGATTCCCGAGGACCAGCCCCGCGAGTTCGTCCGCTTCATCCGGGAGTTCGTTCCCGCGGCGCACGTTCCCCGAAAATCAGGTTGAGGACCACCGCGGCGATGCAGCCGGCGCTGATCCCGGAGTTCAGCACGGTCTGCGCCGCCGCCGGGAAGCCCGCGTAGAAATCCGGCGCGGCGATCGGGATCAGCCCGATGCCCAGCGACGCGGCCACGATCGTCACGTTCGCCGGACGCTCGAACGAGGCTTTCGCCAGCGTCCGCACGCCGCTCACCGCGACGCTGCCGAACAGCACCAGCCCCGCGCCGCCGAGCACGGGCTGCGGCACCAGCGCGATGATGCCGCCGGTCACCGGGAAGACGCCGAGCAGAACCAGCACCACACCGCTCGCGGCGACGACGTACCGGCTGACCATCCGGGTGAGCGACACCAGGCCGATGTTCTGCGCGAACGCCGTGCACGCGAACCCGCCGAACACCGTGCTCACGGCCGTCGCGAGGCCGTCGGCACGCAGCCCGTCGGCCAGCGTCGGCGCGGTGGTGGGCTTTTCGACGATCTCACCGAGCGCCAGCATGTCGGCGGTGCTCTCCGCCATCACCACCAGCATGACGATGGCCATCGAGACGATCGCCGCGACGTCGAACGCGGGCGCGCCGAAGTGGAACGGCGTGGTGATGCCGAAGATCGGTGCCTGCGAGAGCGTCGACGCGTCGACCTCCCCGAGCGGCCAGGCCACGAGCGTCCCGGCGACGAGCCCCAGCAGCAGCGCGATCCGGCTCCAGAAGCCGGACAGGAACCGGTTGAACGCCAGCACCGCGATCAGCGTGACGCCCGCGAGCAGCAGCCCCGACGGTTTCGCCGACGGCTGTTGCACCGAGACCCACTTGATCGCCACCGGCAGCAGCGACACCCCGATCAGCGTGATCACCGTGCCGGTCACGACCGGTGGAAAGAACCGTGTGAGCCGCGAGAAGAACGGTGCCGCCAGCACCACCAGCGCGCCGCCGACGAGGGTCGCGCCGTAGACGATCCCGAGCGCGTTGCCGCCCTGGTGCTGGTTGATGATCGACAGGATCGGGGCCACGCTGGCGAACGTCACGCCGTTGACCAGCGGCAATCGTGCGCCGAACCGCCACACGCCCAACGTCTGGAGCAGCGTCGCCAGCCCGGCCGTGAACAGGCTGGCGCTGATCAGCAGGCTGAGCTGGCCAGGGGAGAGCCCGGCGGCCGCGCCGATGATCGCGGCGGCGCGACCACGCCCGCGTACATCGCGGCTACATGCTGGATCCCGCCGATGACCAGGTGCGGCAACGGCGGGCGGCGGTCGACGGGGTGGACCTCGGTCGCGGGCCGGGTGCTGGTGGCGGTCATGCGGACTCCCGGAGCTGGTGGCGGGCGGTCAGAAGGCGGCGAGGGTGTGCCAGGCGAGACCCGCGTCCTCGGCGTCGTCGCGCAGGACCGTGCCCTCGATCAGGCCGTACGGCCGGTCCGCGGCGTAGAAGACCTCGTTGTCGTTCTTCAGCCCGAACGGGCTCAGGTCGACGAGGAAGTGGTGCTTGTTCGGCAGCGAAAGCCGGACCTCCGCGACCTCCGGCCGGGCTTCGAGCACGGCCTCGCCCATGGCGTAAAGGCTCTGCTGCAAGGAAAGACTGTGCTTCGTCGCGAACGTCTCCAGCAGGATGCGCCGGACTTCGGCGTGGCTGGCCGTCCAGTCGATCCCGTCGCCTTGGTAGCGCCAGCGCGCTGTCACGGCCGTCGCGAGGATGCGGTCGTCGGTCTCCGGCAGCGTTGTGTACTTCTCGCGCGGGAAGCCGTGGAACTCCGAGCCCGTGGACTTCAGCACGACGAGGTCGTCGAGCCCCGACACGACCCATGCCCTGTCGTCCTGCACGGTGACGGCTGTGGTGCGCTTTTCGTTGCCCGCCTTGGAGAACGCGTGGTCGTGCGGCTTCCCGTCGACGGCGATGCGGTCCCAGCCGTGCTCCTCGATCAGGACGCGGGCGCCGGAGATGTGGCTGAACGAGCCGACGAAATGGCGGCCGAGCCGCAGTGCGAAGTCCTCGATCTCGCCGACCGGGCTCTCCTTGGCGAACGCGTAGACCGTGTTCTTCTGCGTGTCGGTGGCCACGACGTCCGAGTTGTCGCCGGTCAGGTGCGTCGCGGCCAGTTCTCCGCGCAGCGAGGTCGAGACGGTGAGGTCCTTGACGTGGTGCACGGGACCGGATCGGTTCACCGTGACGAGGCGGACCTCGGCCTTGCCGTACTGATTGGGACCCAGGGTGATGCCCACGGGCGATCAGCTCCCTCGATAGGTGGAATAGGCGAATGGGCTGAGCAGCAGCGGCACGTGGTGGTGCGCGGCGCCGTCGAGAATCCGGAAGGCCAGCGTGACCTCCGGGAAGAACGCGTCCTGGCCCAGGTAGGCGGCGGTTTCGAAGGTGAGCCGGTAGACGCCGGGCTCGAGCGTTTCCGGGCCGAGTTCCCGGATGCGGCCGTCGTCGTCAGTCCGGCCCTCGGCGACGGGCCGCCACTCGAGCCCGTCCTTCACTTCGAACCAGACGGCGATGCCCGTCGCGGGCTTGCCGGTGGCGGTGTCGAGCACGTGGGTGGTCACGAGGCTCATGCGGTCACTGCTTTCTGTAGCCGGAGTACGGCGATCTTCGCGAGTTCCCGGCCCGCGACGGCGAGTTCGGTTCCGGGGTCATTGTCCAAACGGGACCGGAGATCGGCGAGGAGTTCTTCGCCGCTGCGCCCGCTGGCGCAGACCAGGTACACGTGCCCGAACCGGGTTTCGTAGTCGATGTTGGCGTCGGCGAATTCCCGCGCCGCGGCTTCGTCCACACCGGACTGTTCGGAGCGTGACCAGCCCGCGCCGGTGCCGCTCCCGCTCGCCTTTTCGCCGATCCGAGGGTGGGCGGCGATTGCGGCGGCGATCTCGCCCGGCAGCAGTGGTGACGCGCTCTCGGCCGCGCCGACCAGAGCGGACAGTTCGGCGTACGGACGTCCGAGCAGGACGACCTCCCCCCACCGCGGGACGGCAAGGCAGGCGTGCAGGAGCGGCCGGAGCTCGTCCGGATTCGCGATGTTGAACTCGGCGAGCGCTAGCGGCACGGGGTCTCCTCGTAGCCGGCGGGAGGATGTGCGAGCGACGGTACGGCGAGGCCGCCATGTCGTCAACACTTTGTTGAATTTGCAGAGTGTTGAATTAGGCGTCCCGGTTGAGGTAGTTGTAGACGGTGAACCGGGTGACGCCGAGTGCGTCGGCCACGGTCGGGACGGCTTTCCGTTGCGTGAAGGCCCCGCGCTCCTTGAGCAGCCGCACCGCGCGCTGCTTGGCGGGCCGGTCCAGGGTGGCGAGTTCGCCGCCGAGTTCGCGCTCGACCTCGGCGAGGAGCCGGGTGAGCGCGCTGTTGAGTTCCACGGAAGGGGCCGGTGGGGTGACGCCGTCGAGCTGACGCAGCTGGAGGGTCACCCGGGTCGCGCCGCTTGCCAGCGCCGCGCGGGCGATCGCGGGAATGGCGTCGAGAATGGTGTCGGCTTCGCCGTGAACGAGCGTGCCGAGGGGGCCGAAGTCGGCGTCCAGTCCCGCCTCGCGGGCCGTTTCACAGGCGCGGACGGCGTGGTCCGGCGGCGGCCCTTCGCCCTGGAACGGCTCGCTGGTGAACTCGGCTTCAAGCTGCACCCGCCGAACGTATCCCGGCACGGGCCCGTTGACGAGTTCGCCGTCTTGGCGTTAACTCGTATCGTGAAATCTACCTTCCGCAATACGAAATTTGCGTGAGTTGACCGCGCCAGGAAGGGTGAAGCGCATGGAACTCGTGTTCAAGGCCGCCCGCGCGGTGACCGCGGCCGGGGAAGTACCCGCGACGGTCGGCGTCGACGGCGGCCGGATCGTCGCGGTCGAGCCGTTCGACGCGGAACTCGCCGGTGACACCGTCATCGAACTCGGCCAGGACGTCGTGCTGCTGCCCGGATTGGTGGACACGCACGTCCACGTCAACGACCCGGGCCGGGCCGAGTGGGAGGGCTTCGGCAGCGCGACCCGTGCGGCTGCGGCCGGTGGGGTGACCACGATCGTGGACATGCCGCTGAACAGCCTGCCGCCGACGGTCGACGTCGCCGCGCTGGAGGTCAAGCGCAAGACGGCCGAGGGGCGGGTGCACGTCGACGTCGGTTTCTGGGGCGGCGCGATTCCCGGAAACCTCGCCGACCTGCGCGAGCTGCACGAGGCAGGGGTGTTCGGGTTCAAGAGCTTCCTGCTGCACTCCGGCGTCGACGAGTTCCCGCCGCTCGACCCGGCCGGGCTCGAGGCCGCCATGCGCGAGCTACAGGGTTTCGGCGCGATGATCATCGTCCACGCGGAGGACTCCGACGCGATCGAGCAGGCGCCCGACCCGCACGGCGAAAAGTACGACGACTTCCTGCGCTCACGGCCGCGCGGCGCGGAGAACGTGGCGATCGCGCAGGTCATCGAGCTGGCCCGGCAGACCGGCGTCCGCGCGCACATCCTGCACCTGTCCTCCTCGGACGCGCTGCCGATGGTCGCGAGCGCGCGACGCGACGGCGTCTCGCTGACGGCCGAGACCTGCCCGCACTACCTGAGTTTCACCGCCGAGGAGATCCGCGACGGCGCGACGCAGTTCAAGTGCTGCCCGCCGATCCGCGAGGCGGCCAACCGAGAGCTGCTGTGGCAGGGCCTCGCCGACGGCGTCATCGACTGCGTCGTCAGTGACCATTCGCCGTGCACGCCCGAGCTGAAACGCTTTGACAGTGGCGATTTCGGCCTGGCCTGGGGTGGGATCGCCGGGCTGCAGGTCGGCCTGCCCGCGGTGTGGACGAACGCGCGGCAACGCGGGTTCGCACTGACCGACGTCGTCCGCTGGATGGCCGAGCGCCCGGCCGCGCAGGCCGGGATGCGGCGTAAGGGTCACATCCAGACGGGCTATGACGCGGACTTCTGTGTGTTCGCCCCGGAAGACGCGTTCGTCGTCGACGTCGCGAAGCTGAAGCACCGCAACCCGGTGAGCGCCTACAACGGGCGTCCGCTCGCGGGTGTCGTGCGGAGCACCTGGTTGCGGGGCAAGGAGATCACCGGCGACGAGCCGACCGGCGTCCTGCTGACGCGCGGAAACTGCTGACAGATGGAGGAGAGCGTGTCCGACCGTCCTGAATGGACAACCCTGCCCGACCTGGCCTCGCGCAAGTTCGGCGGCACCGTCATGTGGGCGACGGACGAGTTGTTCGCGGAGAAGGAGAACCTGATCAACACCTGGACGCCCGCGCACCGCGCGGAGACGTTCGGGCCGAAGGGGCAGGTGTACGACGGCTGGGAGACCCGGCGGCGGCGCGAGAAGGGCGACGACCAGGCCGTCCTGCGGCTCGGCCTGCCCGGCACGGTCACGGGTGTTGTCGTGGACACGGCGTTCTTCAAGGGAAACTACCCGCCACACGTCTCGGTCGAGGCCGTCGCCGTCGAGGGTTACCCGAACGCGGCCGAGCTCGCCGACGCGAAATGGGAGGTACTGGTCGACGGGGCCGCGGTCGCCGGGCACACCGAGAACTTCTTCGAGATCAACGGAAACCGGCGCTACACGCACGTCCGCCTCACCATGCACCCCGACGGCGGCGTCGCCCGGCTGCGCGTGCACGGCCAGTCGATCGCCGATCCGGCGATGCTGGACCTCGGCGCGCTCGACCTGGCCGCGCTGGAGAACGGCGCGGTGTGCACGGGGTGCAGCGACATGTTCTATTCCTCGCCGAACAACATGCTCTCCCCGGGCCTCGCGGCGCACCAGGCCGAGGGCTGGGAGACCGCGCGTCGTCGCGACGACGGCAACGACTGGGTGACCTTGCGCCTCGCGGGCGCCGGGACGATCCGCTTCGCGGAACTGGACACCAGCAACCTCAAGGGAAACTCGCCTGGCTGGGCGTCACTGCGGGGGCTCGCCGGGGACGACTGGGTCGAGCTGCTGCCCAAGACGCGGCTTCAGCCGGACACCCGGCACCGCTTCGTGCTGACGTCCGCTCCCGAGGTGACTGACGTCCGGCTGGACATCTACCCGGACGGCGGAATGGCGCGGCTCCGGCTGTTCGGCGCGCTCACCGAGGCCGGGCGTGCGCACCTGGAGTCCCGCTTCCGCGACTCCTGACGGTCCCTGAAGGCCACCATGACGGCGTTAAACGCCGTTGCGTGGGGGCGCCATCAAGAGTGGCCTTCAGGGACATTCGGAACGGGCAGGTCGGTCCAGCCGTTCGCGACGGAGAGACGGCACGCCGCGGGGTCGTCGCCCGTGGCGATGAACAGGGCCGTCAGCAGGGGGACGCCGTTGGCGAGCGTCGCGCGCGGCAGAGGACCGTTGGCGACCAGGGAGACCAGCCCGTGGGCGACGGTCCAGCTCTGGGTCGCCAGTTCCAGCGGGTCGGTGCCGTCCGGGAAGCGGCCAGCCTGCCTGCCTCGCTCGGCGGCCTGGACCAGGTATTCCAGGGTCGCGTCCGCGGCCTTGAGGTCTTCGAGGTCGAAGTTCGCGTCGAACATGACCCGGTACAGGTCGGTGTGCTCCAGCGCGTTGCCGAGATAGGCGGCGATCAGCGCCGTCAGATCCCGGACCGGGTCCTCGGACGTGACCACCGTCGCGAACCTGGCCGCCAGACGGGTGAAGCCCTCCTGGCGCAGGCCCTTCCAAACTCCGTTCATGTCACCGAAGTAGGTGTAAACGGCCATCGTCGACACGCCTGTCCCGGCCACCAGCGAGCGCAGGGTGATGGGCTCGCGGGTGCGGAGCAGGTGTGCGGCCCGCTCGATGAGCAGAGTGCGGACCGCTGGATCCTTCGACCTCGCCATGGCCCCAGACTATATAGCATTGCAATGCTATAGTTTAGGGACCGAGTCCCCTTTCCTGAGCGAGGAGTCAGCATGGCCATCACCCTGATCAACCCCGACGGGTTGCCGAAGGTCGACCTCTATCGGCAGGTTTCGGTTGCCACCGGATCGAGGCTGGTGTTCATCGCCGGTCAGGTCGCCGTCGACGCCGACGGCGGCAAGGTCGGCGAAGGCGACTTCGCCGCTCAGGTCGAGCAGTGCTACCTCAACCTCGGCACCGCGCTGGCCGCGGTCGGCGGCTCGTTCGACGACGTGGTGAAACTGACCGTCTACCTCGTCGACTGGACGCCAGACAAGATGCCCCTGTTCGTGGAAGGGGTCGCTCGTGCCGCGGCGAAGCTGGGCGTCAGCCCGATGCCGCCGCTCACCGGGATAGGCGTCGTCACCTTGGCTGAGCCCGGCCTCATGGTCGAAGTCGAGGCCACCGCGGTCCTCGACTGACTGCCCAACGCGTGACGAATTGTCGGTGGTGCCGCCTAGGCTCGAGCCGTGGCTGACATGTCCGGTTGCGTGGCCTTCGCGGCCGGAAGCAAGGTCCTTCTGTGTCCCACCGAAACCCGGCATCCCTCAAGGTCCGGGTCGAGTGAGGGACCTGACGGACGATGGACGCAGGTGTCCGTCAGCTGAAACGCGGCGAGCGGAATTCACCGGATTCAGCGATGTCCTGTCGAACATATGATCGATAGAATGGCGGTATGTCCACTGACAGATCCACCTCGTCCTATCGCGGGCGGCTCGCGAAGTTGCGGTCCATCCAGGCCCAGATCGCGCAGGCTCGTGTCCAGGAACTGCGGGTGCTCGCGCAAATCGCCGCCCGTGACCAACCTCGTGCGGAGCTGGTCTCCCTGGTCGCGCAGCAGCTGTCGGTCACCCGGCGGCAGGCAGGCGCGCTGATGGATCTCGGCACCGCGGTGAGCCGCGGAGAGATCGACGCCGATGCGGCCGTCAAGGCTTACGAGCCGCTGCTGGAGTTGTCCGAAGACCTTGAAAGGGGGGCCGAGGATGGGGTGACTGGCCTTTAGGCCTCGCGCTTGTTGAGCACGGCTGAGGCGATGGCGAGGACACAGCCCACACCGAAGATCGCGGAGAGCCACCACTGGCCGTCGCGCGAAATGTTCCACACCACCGCGGCCGCCATCAGCACGGCCATGAGGATGTTGCGGAACTGCAGGGGTGTCGGCTTCGCCATGCCTTCAGCCTCTCACGCACAGCTCAGAGCTCGGCGCGCTCCCCGGTTCAGGGCGCGGACTGGCGGCGAGAGCTGATGACGCCGGTGTTGAAGCCCGCGAGGTGGAGACCACCGGCGAAGCGGGCGTGCTCGATCTTGACGCAGCGGTTCATCACGACGTCGAGCCCGGCTTCGCGGGCACTGTCGGCGACGGGCTCGTGCCAGAGGCCGAGCTGGAGCCACAGCGTGCGGGCGCCCGCCGCGATGACCTCCTCGGCGACCCCTGGCAGATCGTCGTGCTTGCGGAAGACGCTCACCAGGTCCACGTCCCCGACGTCGGCCAGCGTGGGGTACACCGGCTGGCCGAGCAGGGTGTCCAGGCGCGGGTTCACGAAGTTGACCTGGTATTTCGTGGAGGAGAGGAGGTAGGTCGCGACGAAGAAGCTGGGCCGCGCCGGGTTGTTCGACGCGCCGACCACGGTGACCGATCTCGTGCGGGACAGCAGCTGACGCCGTTCCACCGCGCCGACGTCGTAACTCATCCCGCCACCGCCTTCGAGAGTGCCTGGTCGATGTCCCACTGGATGTCTTCGAGGTCCTCCAGCCCCACGGACAGCCGGATCAGGTCCGGCCCGACACCCGCCGCGGCCAGCTGGTCGTCGGAGAGCTGCTGGTGTGTGGTCGAGGCCGGGTGAATGACCAGGGTGCGCGCGTCGCCGACGTTCGCGAGGTGCGACAGGAGCTCGACCGAGTCGACGAACCGCTCGCCCGCGGCCCGTCCGCCGCGGACGCCGAAGGCGAACACGGCGCCGGGCCCGGCGGGCAGATACTTGCGCGCCAGCTCGTGATGCGGATGGTCCGGCAGCCCCGCGTAGCTCACCCACTCGACCCGCTCGTCGGCGGCGAGGTACTCGGCGACGGCCTGGGCGTTCGCGACGTGCGCGTCCATCCGCTGTGGCAGCGTTTCGACGCCTTGGAGCAGCAGGAACGCCGAATGCGGCGAGAGCACCGCGCCGATGTCGCGCAGCTGCTCGGAACGCAGCCGGGTGCAGAACGCGTACTCGCCGAAGTTTTCCCAGTACTTGAGGCCGCCGTAGCTCTCGACGGGTTCGGTCATCCGGGGGAACTTTCCGTTGCCCCAGTTGAACTTCCCGCTCTCGACGACGACACCGCCGAGCGTGGTGCCGTGGCCGCCGAGGAACTTGGTCGCGGAGTGCAGCACGATGTCGGCGCCGTGTTCGATCGGGCGGCAGAGGTACGGCGTCGCCAGCGTGGCGTCGACGACCAGCGGGATGTCGTGGGCGTGGGCGAGGTCGGCCAGCGCGGCGAGGTCGGCGATCGCGCCGCTCGGGTTGCCGACCACCTCGGTGTAGACCAGGCGCGTGCGGTCGGTGATCGCGGCGGCGTAGGCGTCGATGCTGTCACCGGCGACGAAGGTGGTCTCGATGCCGAAGCGCTTGAGAGTGCCCGTGAGCTGGGTGACGGTGCCACCGTAGAGCCCGCTGGCGGAGACGATGTGGTCCCCGGCCTCGGCGAGCGCGGCGAAGGTGAGGAACTCGGCCGCTTGGCCACTGCTCGTGGCGACCCCGCCGATGCCTCCTTCGAGGCTCGCCAGCCGCTCCTCGAACGCGGCGACCGTCGGGTTGCCGATGCGGCTGTAGATGTTGCCGTATTTCTGCAGCGCGAACAGGTTCGCCGCGTCGGCCGCGTTCTCGAACACGAAGCTGGTGGACTGGTAGATCGGGACGGCCCGCGCACCGGTCGCCGGGTCGGGCGTGCCGCCGGCGTGCAGGGCACGGGTGCGGAAACCCCAGGTGCGTTCGCTCACCGGCGCCACCGTACCCACCCGGCGGGGCGCCCGCACCCGTTCCCGGTCGCTGGACGGGCGGACATGACTACCCTCAGTGCGGCGGGGTGGGGCACGAACCGGTCGGGAGCACACGTGGACAAAGCCTCGGAGGACGCGCCCGACGCGCCCGCGAGCGTCAACCTGGAGGCGGCGAGCGCGGCCCGCATCTACGACGCCTACCTCGGCGGGACGACGAACTGGGCGGTCGATCGGGCCTTCGCCGAGCAGGCGGTGAAGCAGTTCCCGCTGATCAAGCCACTGGCGAGGGCGAACCGGCGCTTCCTCGGCAGGGTGGTGCACGCGGCGCTGGACCGCGGCATCACGCAGTTCCTCGACCTCGGGTCCGGAGTGCCGACGGCGGGCAACGTGCACGAAGCCGTCGCCGCCCATGAGCGCACGGTGGGCGGCAAGGTGGTGTACGTCGACTACGAGCCCGTCGCGGTGGCCCATGCCGAGCACATCCTCGCCCAGCAGGACGTCTTGAGCTGGGCCGGAATCGTGCGGGCGGACCTGCGGGAGCCGAAGGTCGTCCTCGGCGACAGAACCACGGTCCGGCTGCTCGACTTCTCGCTTCCGGTGTGCGTGCTGATGGTGTCGGTCCTGCATTTCGTCGGCGGCGAGACCGACGTCGCCGCCCTCGTCGGCCGCTACCGCGAGCGGCTCGCACCGGGAAGCTGGCTCGGCCTCTCGCATATTTGCAACGACGACAGCGAACCGGACGGCGCGGCGCAGCTCGCCCGCCTCGCCGCGCAGTACAGCACCACGCAGAACCCGGCCTTCCTGCGCACCCGAGCCGAGGTGGAGCCGTGGTTCGACGGCCTCGCGGTGCTGAGCCCGGGGATTGTGCACCTGGCGGACTGGCGCCCCGACGACGAGATCACCGCGGCGGAAAAGGAAGCGGGCCCGTTCATGTGGTGCGGGGTCGGCGAGGTCCCCGGCCAGCGGTCCGATGCGGCTGGCGTCCACCGTCCACAGAGGACGGGCCCCTGAAGGCCACTCTTGATGGCGCCCCCACGCAACGGCGTTTAACGCCGTCATGGTGGCCTTCAGGGCGTTGATCGAGCGGTCGGATCTTGTCCCAGCTGCCGCTGACCAGTCATCCCAGTGCGGCGCGAAGGCGCCGGTCGCGTTCCGCGGGCGTCTGACGTGGGCAGCTGGTGCACTTCGGGTTGCCCGCTTCGTAGATCAGGCAGCATGACGCGCGGCGGACGGCGGGGGTGCGGCCCACGTGGACGAAGCGGGGTTTCGGCAGGCCCAGGTCGATCGCCGCGACCAGCGGTTCCGCGAGGGTCATCGCGCGTTCCGGGTCGTTCGTCCAGAGGAGGCGGTTGCCGATCGAGTCGGTCGCGATCGCGCCGAGTGCGCGGGGGTTGGCGCCGGACACGGACGCGATCGTGTCGATCGCCGTGCCGAGCGTCCCGGCGAAGGCCTTGCCGAGTTCGCCGAGGCCGCCGGGCAGGTCGCGGGAGGAGTGGGCGCCGGTGAACCGGCCGTCGGCGACGACGTCGAGGGTGATCGCGTCCAGCGACGGGTCCTGTGGGGTGCCGGTGTTGACCAGGGACTCCAGCGACGGCGCCACCAGGACGGACGAGAGTGAGTACCACCAGATCGTGCCCAGCACTTCCGGGCGCGCGCAGCCGTAGAGCTTCGCGGCGCCGCCGATGCGGGCTTTGACCCAGGTGGGGTCACCCAGCAGGGTCGCGGAGGTCATCACAGGACCGGACGGTAGACCGAAACGGTGAACGAGGTGGTCACGTCCACCGGTTCGGTGATCGCGTCCAGGCGCTCCTGGCGGCCGTCGCGGTGCAGGTGGTGGGCGCTGGGGCCCATGCCGACCACCTGGCGGACCTGCTCCGGCGACAGCTCCACCGTACGGGTGACCTCGGTGCGCCCGGCCACGGTGAAATGCTCGCCGAGGGTCGCGTCGACGCGCTCGGCCTTGCGGTCGTCGACGGAAACGACCAGGTCCGCGAGCTCGATCAGGTGCGCGGGGTTCGGGGTGGCGACCACGAGCTTGCCGCCGGGGGCCAGCACGCGGCGGAACTCCGGGCCGTTCCGCGGCGAAAAGACGTTGAGGATGACCTCCGCCGAGTCCGAGGCCACCGGCCACGGCTCCCAGAGGTTCCACACCGCCGCCCCGGCGCGCTCGTGCGCGCGGGCGGCACGGCGCAGGGCGATCGCGGAGACGTCCAGCGCGAGGCCGTACGCGCCGGGCGCGGCGTCGAGCACGCGCGCGAGGTAGTAGCCGGTGCCCGCGCCCGCGTCGATGATCAGACCGTCCTCCGCGTGCGTCGCGAGCTCGTCCGCGAGGGGGTCGTAAACACCGGAACCGAGGAGATCGGCACGGGCGGCGACCATGGCCGCGGTGTCGGCCGTGCCGGACGGGATTCGTGCGTGCAAAAGGTTCACGTAACCCTGTCTGGCTAAGTCGAACGAGTGACGGTTTTCGCAACTGAGCGTGCGATCAACTAGCCCGACCGGGGCGCCGCACACCGAGCAGCGCAACGACGCGATGACCTTTGGTGGCAGTGGGTCATTATCGTGCGCGGCCGGTGTCATGGCCATATTCGACCATGACGTTTCGCAACCGGACACTACGGACCGGGTAACCGGAAACGTGGACGTAACAACCGGGCACCGACAGTTCACGCAGGCGAAACCTCAACTGCCGCCCGGTGAAACACCCCGGTCCAAAACTTTCCCGCAGTTGCCCAGGGCACGGGAGGAAGAATTGTGCTGAACGCAGGAGATACCGCGTGGGTGTTGGTCAGCGCCGCGCTGGTCATGCTCATGACCCCAGGACTGGCGTTCTTCTATGGCGGCATGGTCCGCGCGAAGAGCGTCCTCAACATGCTGATGATGAACTTCATCGCGCTCGCCGTCGTCGGCGTGCTGTGGGTGTTGTACGGCTTCTCGATGTCGTTCTCGAACGACATCGGGGGTGGCCTGCTCGGTAACTTCGACCTCGCCGGGCTGTCGAACACCGTCGGCAAGCTCGCGGGCTTCGTCACCGCCGCGACCGACACCGCACCCGAAGTCGCCTGGCCGGGCTCCGACGCCCTGCCGATCCTCGCCTTCGTCATGTTCCAGCTGATGTTCGCGATCATCACCCCGGCGCTGATCTCGGGCGCCATCGCCGATCGCGCGAAGTTCTGGGGCTGGACCCTGTTCGTCGCGATCTGGGTCACCGTCGTCTACTTCCCGGTCGCGCACTGGGTGTTCTCGTTCAACGGGTTCGTCGGCGCCGACGCGGTCGGCGGCTGGATCGCCAACAACCTCAAGGCGCTCGACTTCGCCGGTGGCACCGCGGTCCACATCAACGCCGGTGCGGCGGGCCTCGCGCTGGCCATCGTGCTCGGCAAGCGCAAGGGCTGGCCGAAGGACACCGGCCGTCCGCACAACGTCCCGTTCGTGCTGCTGGGCGCCAGCCTGCTGTGGTTCGGCTGGTACGGCTTCAACGCGGGTTCGGCGCTGGCCGCCAACGACCTCGCCGCCGTCGCGTTCACCAACACCACCGTCGCCACGGCGGCCGCCATCCTCGGCTGGCTGGTCGTCGAGCAGCTGAAGTTCGGCAAGCCGACCACGCTCGGCGCCGCCTCCGGTGCCGTCGCGGGCCTGGTCGCGATCACCCCGGCCTGTGGGTTCGTCAGCCCGCTCGGCTCGATCGCGATCGGCCTCATCGCCGGTGTCCTGTGTGCCCTCGCGGTCAGCCTCAAGTACCGCTTCGGCTTCGATGACTCGCTCGACGTCGTAGGCGTCCACCTCGTTGGCGGTCTCGTCGGCACGCTGCTCATCGGTTTCTTCGCGACCACCAGCGTCAACTCCCTTGGCGCGAACGGCCTCTTCTACGGCGGCGGTCTCGGCCAATTGGGTAAGCAGGCGGCGGCCGCGGGCGCTGTCCTCGCGTACTCGTTCGTGCTCACCTTCATCATCGGCTGGGTGATCAAGAAGGCGGGCGGCTTCCGCGTCAGCGTGGAGGACGAGGTCAGTGGTATCGATGAGGCACAGCACGCGGAAAGCGCGTACGACTTCACCGGTTCGAGTGGCGGCATCGGCCAGCCCACCACCATCCCGGTCAAGTCGGCCAGCACCACCAGCAAGCTCGAGGGGAGCAAGGCATGAAGCTGATCACGGCGATCGTCAAGCCGTTCACACTGGATGACGTCCGCTCCGCGCTGGAGCAGCTGGGCGTGCTCGGCATGACGGTCAGCGAGGTGCAGGGCTACGGCAGGCAGAAGGGCCACACCGAGGTCTACCGGGGTGCCGAGTACTCCGTGGACTTCGTCGCCAAGCTGCGGCTGGAGGTCGTCACCGACGACACCAACGTCGAAAAGGTCCTGGAAGCGATCGTCACGGCCGCGCACACCGGGAAGATCGGTGACGGCAAGATCTGGGTGACCTCGGTGGAGACCGTGATCCGGGTCCGCACCGGCGAGCGCGGCACGGACGCTCTATAGGCCTCGGGGATGGTTGACGGGGGCGAACTGGTCAAGGCCACCGAGCGCTTGCTCGAAGGCCGGCACGGAAGGCTGGGAGCCGCCGCACTGCGGGCGGCCCTGGTCGACCTGTACGAGTTCTGGCTCGGCAAGGCCGCCACGGCGGCCGGTGTGGACACCGCTGAACCCGGTGTCGCGCTGGTCGCCGTCGGCGGTCTCGGCCGTAGCGAGCTCGTGCCTTTTTCGGATCTGGACCTGGTCCTGGTGCACAACGGCAACTCCGAGGTGGGGAAGATCGCGGACGCGCTGTGGTATCCCCTGTGGGACGCCAGGGTCGGGCTGGACCATTCGGTGCGCACGCCCGGCGAAGCGGTGAAGGTCGCTTCGGAGGACTTGCGCACCGCTATCGGACTGCTCGACGCGCGGCACCTGTCCGGCGACGCGGAACTCACCGAACGGCTGGCCACCGCCGCCCGTGAGCAGTGGCGACGGACGGCGCGCAAGCGGATCGACGAGCTTTCCGAGTCGGTCCGACAACGTTGGCAGCGCAGCGGCGAGATCGCGCAGTCCGCGGAACCCGACCTCAAGTACGGGCGCGGCGGGCTGCGGGACTTCGGCGTGCTCGACGCGCTGGCGGCCGCACAGCTGACAGCGCGGCCGGGGGAGGAGCTTTTGGCCGCCAAGGGACTGCTGCTCGACGTCCGCACCGAGATGCGGCGCGAGCTCAAGCGGGATCGGGACATCCTCGGCGCGGCCGAGGCCGACCTCGTCGCGGCGGAGCTCGGCTTCGGCGACCGTTTCACCTTGGCACGCAAGCTTTCCGGGGCGGGACGCACGATCGCCTACGCGGTCGACGTCGCCCTCCGGTCCACTGTGGAGCCATCGAAACCGCGGTTCGGGCGGCGGCCGTCGCGGACCCCGCTGGACGAGGGTGTCGTCCTGCACGGCAACGAGGTCTCGCTGGCCAGGGACGCCGTCCCGGCCAAGGATCCCGCGTTGCTGCTGCGAGTGGCCGCAGCGTCGGCGCGGACCGGGAAACCGATCGCGCACGGCACGTTGCGGGCACTGGCGGACTCCGCGCCCGAACTCCGGGCGCCGTGGCCCGCCGACGCGCTCAACGCGCTGGTGGAACTGCTCGGCGCGGGTGAAGGCCTGGTCAGTGCCGTGGAGGCGCTCGACCGGACCGGGTTGTGGGCCAGGCTGTTCCCCGAGTGGGGTGCGGTGCGGGACCTGCCGCCGCGCTCGCCCGTGCACGCCTGGACCGTCGACCGGCACCTGGTGCGGGCCTGCGTGGAGGCGTCGAAACTGACGACCACGGTCTCGCGGCCGGACCTGTTGCTGATCGGCGCGCTGCTGCATGACATCGGCAAGGGACGCGACGCCGACCACTCGGAACTGGGCTCGAAGATCTCCGCCCAGGTCGCGGCCCGGCTCGGGCTGAACCCGGTGGACGTCGCGCTGGTGTCGGCGATGGTGCGGCACCACCTGCTGCTGCCGCACACGGCGACCCGGCGCGACATCAGCGACCCGGCAACGGTTTCGCGGGTGGCGAAGACGCTGGACAACGACCCGGTGCTGCTGGACCTGCTCCACGCGCTGACCCAGGCTGACTCGCTCGCCACGGGGCCGGGGGTGTGGACGGACTGGAAGGCCCGGCTGCTCGCCGAGCTGGTCACCGGGTGTGAGGAAGTGTTGCGCGGTAAGGGTTTCACTCAGCCCGAACCGATGGACGACGAACAGCGCGAGCTCGTCGCCGCGGTGGCGAAGTCGGGCCGCGGCGAGGTCCACATCAGCACGGTGGGCAAGGTCGTCACGGTGGTCTTGGCGGTGCCCGCGCGTGCGGAACTGCTGGCGCCCGCGGCGGGCGTGCTCGCGCTGAACTCGCTGGAGGTGCACACGGCCGTGCTGCGTGGGCACGCCGGTGGCCGGGCGGGAGTGTTCACAGCTTCGCCGAAGTTCGGTTCGCTGCCGGACGTTTCGCTGCTGCGCGAGCAGTTCGCCCGCGCGGTGGCCGGCACCCTGCCGCTCACCCAGCGCCTTGCCGACAAGGAGCGCGACTACGGCACGCCGTCCGCGCCCCAGGCCGAGCCGAAGATGCTGTGGTTCGACGACGAGACCAGCGGCGCGCAGACCGTGGTGCTGGAACTGCGGGCGGCGGACCGGATCGGCCTGCTGTATCGGGTCGCCGGCGCGTTGCGGCGCTGCGAGGCGGAGGTCCGCTGGGCGAAGGTCGCGACGCTGGGCGGGGCGGTGGTGGACTCGTTCGCCGTCGCGCCGCGAAGCGGGCGGGTCGACGCGGAGTGGCGGGCCGCGGTCGAGGCGGCCGTTTTGGGCGCCGCCTCCTAGCCGGGGCGCCAGGTGTCATGAAGGGTCCCTTCATGACACCTGGCGCGGCAACCGCATTTCGGTCAGCTGAACTGACCGGTCGGGGTGTCGAGTCGGGGGTGCGTGCCGCGCGGTGGCACTATGGCCCCGATCGGTGCGTGAGAGGGCGGTGAGCGGTGCTGGGCAGTGAGCAGAACCCGCAGCGCCTGTCCCTGCCGCCGACCGTGGTCGCCGGGCACCTGCGTAGCTGCGCGGACGAGCTGACCGGGTCCCTGCAGGTCACCGGGGCACCCGCCACCGCGGGTGAGCTCGCTGAAGTCGTCACCCAGCTGGTCGCCGGGCAGCACGCGCTCGCCGAGGCGCTCAAGGGCCTGAGCGCCCGGATCGGGCTCGCGCGGCGGACGGGGGCGCTGGCCGCCGCGCCGGAGGCCGACGTGGCCGCGGTCGCCGAGATCCTCCAGATGGCCGCGGAGGCCGTGGGCTGTTCGGCCGACGCGCTGGGCGAAGTCGAGCCTTCGTTCGAATGTGTGAGCGAATCAGTCGGCCCTGGCACCCGTTTGTAGCTGTCCGGGACGCGAGGTCGCTCCTACGCTGGAAACGAGCGGAGGTGGCCTCATGCGCGCGGTCTGGAAGGGCACTATCGGGTTCGGGGCGTTCGCCGTCCCGGTCAAGGCGTACAGCGCCACCGAGGAACGCGGGATCACGCTGCACCAGGTGCACGAGACCGATGGCGGGCGGGTCCGGGTGAAACGGGTCTGCGAGGTCGACGGCCTCGAGGTGCCCGCCGCGGAGATCGCCAGGGGATTCCCACTGCCGGGCGGGGACACGGTCCTGCTCAGCGAGGAGGACCTGGCCGGGCTGCCGCTGCCGACGTCGCGGTCCATCGACGTCCGCGGGTTCGCGCCGCTGGAGCAGGTGGACCCGGTGTACTTCGCGAAGACCTACTACCTGGAGCCGGAGCCGGCGGGGACCAAGCCGTACGTGCTGTTGAGCGAGGCGCTGCGGCAGTCGGGGCGCGTCGCCGTGGTCAAGGTGGCGTTGCGCCAGCGGGAGACGCTGGGCGTGCTGCGGGTGCGGGACCAGGTGATCCTGCTCGAAACGATGCTGTGGCCGGACGAGGTCCGCACCCCGGACTTCCCGTTCCTGCACGAGGACGTCGACCTGCGGCGCGGCGAGGTGAAGGCCGCGGTGAACCTGATCGAGGAACTGACCACCGACTTCGCACCGGGGAAGTACACCGACCACTACCGCGAGGCGCTCGACGCGCTCATCCGCGCGAAGATCGACGGCGCCGACGTCGTCCAGCCGACCGCCGCCGAGCAGGCAGAGGGCGTCACGAAGCTGCTGGCCGCGCTGCAGGACACGGTCAAGGCCGCGGGCGCCGTGAGCAAGGCGAAAACGGCGGCGGCGAAGGCCAGGCAGGCCCGCACTGCCGCCCGCAAGACGGCCGCGAAACCCCGGACGCGCACGCCGGGCTGAAATGAACACTTCAGTGATTTGGGGTTGCGGTCAGGCAGGCCCCACCGTCCTGCCATGCCCCAAGTCCATGGCCGCCGTACCACCCGAGCGGGTTACTTCGTCCGGTGGTTCACGCCGGTGAACCCCTCAGTGAACCTGGTCACTGAGGGGCATGACCGGGCTCTGAACTGCGGTGATGGGAAGCCGCTGGGCGGTCGGCCGGTGGCATGGGCGCAAGCCGACCCCGTTAGCGGTACAGCAAAGTGCGCGGATGTTCTTGGCTTGACCTCACGAGGTATCAGTGGAACTGCGCGGGGCGGTGATGCTGGAGTGGCGGATCAGCACGACAGCGGTGGAAAGGACGATGAATCCAGTCCAGACGAATCTCGCTCGTTGGTTCAGGGTTATCAGAAGGGTATGACGATCTTGGCACTGGCTGAGCGTCATGGCATGACCCATGCCGCAGTACGCGACGCGCTTCTTCGATTAGGAGTCACGCTTCGCGTCTCGGGTACGCCGATTCCGGTTACGCCCGAGGGAATGGTCATGGCATACGAGCGGGGTGCCACGATACGCGCGGTCGCTGCCGCCTTCGGGCTGAGTTTCGGTACAGCCAGGCGAATGCTCTTGCGAGAGGGTGTCAAGTTGAGGGCTACGGGCAAACCCCCCGCGGCTGAAGATTGACACTGGGTTCCGGTGACCCTGTCGCAGGAACCCAGCGGCGCCTATGCCCTTAGCCCGTATGTCCGCCACCAAGATGTGGAATCGGACTCTCCGGGTGGGCCAGCTGCGGCCAGGGGGGTGATGGTGAGAAGAACGCAAACCGAAAGCGTGCTCGCGACCAGCGAGTCCTGCAGGTACCTCTTCACAATGCTCCTCTAACGGATGGCGATCACGTTGATCCTGGCGAAGTGGATCAATCGCTTATCCGTCAGAGCGTAGGGGTAACCGTCTGGCCGTGGCGAGGCACCCTCTAGGTGTGACACCGGTAAGCAAAAAGGCGCACCCATGGCGGCTTGTGCGTTTCTGGAATCTGCGGGCCGAGGTCACTCGAACAGCCCAGCGATTTCATCATTTCGAGGAGTACCGGTTCCTACGTCGTGGAGGTGCAGGCATGGCCATGGTGTCTTCGTCACCGGTGCGTGCGGACGGGATGGTGGGCCGATCCGCGGGCAGGTCCCTCAAAAGTGTATCGACGCGTTCCGCTTTCGAGTGACGTTCGCGGTCGCGATAGAGGCTGGCGGCACGGGTCCACATCTTGCGAGCGTCCGCGGTATTGCCTCGGTCCGCCAGGATCTGTCCCTGCGTGGCCAAGGCTCTGGCAAGTCCAGTCGCGTGCAGGGAGCGAAGCGCCAGCTCGACCGCTTCTCTCGCGTACTCCAACGCCTTGCGGTCGTGCCGCTGGGCATGTGCCAACTGTGCTCGCACGGTGTAGAGCTTCATCGTCGCAGGCAGGTGGCGTGCTTCGCCTGCCAAATGGAGCGCTTCTTCGCAGTGATTGGCAGCTTCGTCGAAGCGTTCCAGCTGAGTGTGCAGAGCCCCCAGCGCGGTGTGAATCGAGATTTGGCTCGCGACGTCCCCGAGCTCCTGTCTCATTCGTAACGCATGGTTGTAGTGCTCCAACCCGTTGTCGAGGTCGTCGACTTCGACGAGTGCGTCACCGAGACGCTGTTCGGCTTTGGCAAGGAGATCCGGAACTGCGACAACCCGAGCCAGTTCCAGACACTCGCGGTAGAGCAGCACCGCTTCCGTCGCGCGGCCCGCGTGATGGTGCCGGCGTGCCATGTTCAGCAGCACTGCCAGCCGTCCGACGTCGATTCCGTGGGCGGTGACCAGTTCGAAGGCCCGTCGCAGGTACCGGTCGGCCTCGGTGTCGTTGCCGATGAGCATGTGAACCTGGCCGAGATCGTTGAGAGTCGCGGCCTCCGCGTCTACGACACCCGCGATCGCGGCGCACGAAGCCGCGGTGGTCAGGCCGGTGACGATGTCATCGTAAAAGCCGTACTGGTCGTGGATGTCGGCGACGATGTGCGGCAGACGCCAGCCGATCTCGTGGAGTTCGTGCAGTGCGGCGCACTCCGTCGCGGCGTTGAGGTTGCTGCGCTCGCGCAGGCACCATTGCCACGCGGCGTCGGTGCCGTCGAAGGTCATCGGGACGCAGCCCGCCTCCACCGGCGTCATCGGTGGTCGGCCCTTGTGCGGATAGATGGTGAGATGCGCGTTGTGGGCCGAGTGCAGATAGAACGACAGCATCCGCCGCCGGGCGTGGTCGAGGTCCGCCGCTTGGAGCGCGAGAGTGGCCGCGTACTGGTGCAGGAGGTCGTGCACGCGGTAGCGATCGAGGTCGCCAGGGTGCTGGACAAGGTGTGCGGCGACCAGGACGTCGAGCGAGCGACGCATCGATGGCGCGCTGACGCCGCCGGCTGAGGCGAGGACTTCGGTGGTCAACTCGGTCCCGGGATGAAGGCCGATGAGCTGGAACGTCCGCCGTTCGGTCTCGTCGAGTGCGAGGTAGGACACGGAAAACGCCGATTGGAGGCTGGTGCCTGCCCCGTCCCCGTCGTCGCCGATGGTGAGCAAGGTGTCGACGTCGCGGAGTTGCTCGGCCAGTGTCTGCAGCCGTGTCCCACTGCGGCCTGCCGCTCGTTCGGCCACGATCGTCAAAGCCAGCGGCAAACCTTGGCACAGCTTGGCCAGCTGGCCGACCGCGGCGGGCTCCGCGATGGATCGCGGTCCGAGGCGCCGGGTCAGCAGCTCGCGGGACTCGTCGACGGACAGCGGGGCGACGGTGACCACGCGGACGTTGTGCCGCACCGACAGCGCTGTCAAGCGGCGACGCGAGGTCAAGACGACGGTGCAGGTGCCGAGCACGCTCAGCAGCGGCTGGACGTGGGCGGAGTTCTCGACGTTGTCCAAGACCAGCAGCATCGGGCGGCGCGCGAGCAGCCCGGTCAGTTTCGCCGCGCGTCCGGCCGCACCGATGATGTGGTCGACGGGATAGCCGAGTGCCGACAGCACGGTGTCGATGACGTCGGTGACCTCATGCCGCCTGCCCTGGCCACCACCGTGCAGATCCAGCATGAGCACGCCGTGGGGAAACCGCGACGCGGCGTGGTGGGCCCAATGAACTGCCGTGGTGGTCTTCCCGACCCCGGGAGGCCCTGTCAGCGTCACTACGACGGGCCGGGTGGCACCAGCTGGTCCACCGGTCAGAGAGTCCAGTGTGGACAGTGTGTCCCCGTGCCCGGTGAAGTCGCCGACATCGGGTGGCAGCTGGCGCACCGAGTTGATCGGGCTTTCGGCAGCGGCCTGCTGGTCGGCACCACTCGTCACGATCGCCGTCTCCTGGGCGTGACTGTTCTCGAGCTTGTCATTCAGGGCGCGCAGATCCCCGGCCGCGCGCTCGTCGTCCGCGGCACGGAAAGCACTGTGCATCCTGAGGAAATACTCGGTCGACTCGTTGTAGCGGCCGAGTGCGTTCAGTGCCCGCATTCGGAGTTTGGTGAAGCTGAGATCGAGGGAGTGTTTCCGCTCGAGGTCGTCGAGCATGCTGAGCACGGCGGCGGGTTGGCCGTCCGCCAATTGTTGGTCGAGCAGGAAGGAGTTGGCCGGAATCCAGTCTGACCGGATGAACGAGGTACGCCACTGCGCTGCCCGGTCTGTTGGCAAATCGGCCAAGGGTTCTTCGCGCCACAAGCGCAAGGCTGCGTGTGCATCTTCACGCGCGCGTTTGCGGTAGCCGTCGTTGTAATGCTCACGAGCGGCCGTCATAGTCGTGCGGAAGGCGACGTAATCGATGAGCGAGGGGTCGACAATCAGGCTGCAGGAGCCGTTTGCCACGGTCAGCGACGCTGGTGCGTCCGCCTGGGCCAGCGCGTGGCGAATCTGCTTGATGTACTGGTATATGGTCGATTTATGGTCCTTGGGCCGTTGTGCGGTGTCATCCCAGACCCAGTCGACCACGGTGTCGATGGACATCCGGCGGCCCGGTTCGGTCAGTAGGGCGGCCAAGACGCGCGTCGGTCGCGGCTTCGCCCAGTTCACGGTCAGGTTCCCGTGCATTCGCATGGTAGTTTGCCCGAGTATTCCGAACACGATTTCCACGTCGCCCCCTCCTGAGGGCGTGGCGTACCTCCTCGCCCCACTGCTGCCGTTCATCAGTTTCACATTCTTTCCGGCGAAAGGCCAGTTCGGCGGGCTCGATAGGGCGTTATGACGGCAATTGAAGATCAAGTGTCATTGTGTTGACCCGTATTCGGAAAGGTTTTTGTCAGGTGCGGGGCTCACGCTTGTCCCAGTAGCCCACCGATGACGGGGAGGAAACCGGTGAATACGGAGACATGGATACGAGGACCGATCGGAGCCGGCTCGGCAGCGCGCATCACCAGGCCGGGATGCCGTGCCGCGCTCGTGGTCGTGCCCACTCAAGCTGCGGGGACCCGCTTGCTCGATCTGGTGCAACTCCTGGAGCCCGACCATCGGGTGCAGGTGATGTTCACCGTTCCGCAGACGACCGACCGCTGGCACGGCGTCGAAGAATACGTTCGTGCGCAGCACGGCCTCGTGCTGCCTTGGCAGCAGGCCATCCGGCACTCGTTCGACCTGGTGCTCGCGGCCAGCCATCGCCACCTGGACCAGTTACGGGGCCCGATCGTCCTGGTCGGGCACGGCGCGGGAACGATGAAGTCGTACCGCTACAGCCGTAAGGCCGAGACCCCCTCCTTGCCTGCGACCGGGCTCGACCGCGAGCTGCTCACTTACCGTGGCCGGGTACTCCCGGCGGCTTTGGCACTGGGAACCGACTCCGAATACGAGGCCCTCCGCACTCTCTGCCCGGAAGCGCTGAGTGCTGCCGTAGTCGCCGGTGACAGCTGCCTTGACCGGATGAACGCGAGTCGGCACCTGCGCGAGCACTACCGTCGCGCGCTGGGGCTCCCGCCGCAACGCGGGCTGATCACCATCAGCTCGACTTGGTCGGCGGAGTCCAGCTTCGGACGGCTGCCCGATCTCTGCTCCACGATCCTCAGCGGCGTCCCGCGTGCGCACTACGCGGTCTCCGCGGTGCTGCACCCCAATGTCTGGGCGGTGCACGGGCGACGGCAAGTGACGGCGTGGCTGTCGGACGCACTGGCGGCCGGGCTGTTGCTCATTCCGCCCGACCAGGGTTGGCAGGCGACGATGATCGCCTCCGACTGGGTGATCGGAGACCAGGGTTCCACCACTGCCTACGCGGCGGCTGCCGGAACACCGGTGACACTTGCTACTCACCCCGGTGATCAGCTACGCCCTGGCAGCATCGCCGATGTCGTCGGTCACCATGCACCGCGGCTCAACCATGACCAGCCGCTCCACGTGCAAGCGGCGATGGCCGTGGAACGGAGGGCGGGTCTCGTTCCCGCCGTCTCGGCGGCCATCAGTTCCCGCCCTGGCCAGTCCGCGAAGATCCTTCGTAGGGCCATGTACCGCCAGTTGCAGCTGTCGGAGCCCGAGTCGCAGGCCGTCACGAACGTGCTGCCCTCGCCCGAGCCGGTCGGGCGGTGACTCCCATGGCACAGTCTCACGCAGTCGTTCGGCGGCTCGCGCACGGAGTCGTCAGAGTGGGACTTCGGGCCGTGTCCTACTCGGGCCACGTCGAACGGGCAGACGTCCTCGTCGTTGCGGAACCAGAAGCAGCAGCGCCGTGGTGTAACTGCGCAGACGTACTGCTGTGTCCGGCCGGGCAGGACATCGAGACCGCAGTTGTCATCGCGGATTCCGCACTGTGTGCCCACCCAGGTGCGGTGGCGGCGGTTTCCGCTCACTCCGGTGGTGTGCTCCTCGCCTGCCGGGGCACGGATGGTCCTTCTCCCCGGGTGACGTACTACTCGGCCTGCCCGGCCACGACGAGCATCCAGTGGACCTCAGTCCTGGAGGTCTTGGCCGGGGGTGATCAGCGGGTTGTCCCCTCGGGGATCACCCATCTCCGTGTAGAGCTCGCGAGCTTCGGCCAGGTGGTGGCGACCTTCCTCGCGATGTCCGTGTTCCAGCTCGACCGTTCCCAGCGCCGAGAGTAGTTCCGCCAGGTAGTAAGGCGAATTCAGCGAACGGGTCGTGGTGAGCGCGTCACCCAGCAGCTGGACAGCCTGATCCACAAGTCCTTGCCTGCTGTGGATCTTCGCCAGGGTCATGACCGCCCTCGAGTACTGCGTGACGTCACCGAGTTCCGCCATGGTCGACGCCGCCGCTGTGAGCTCGGCTTCGGCTTCGCCGTACCGCCCGAGCCGGGCGAGTACCTCACCCGATCTCCGGCGGCAGAGCGCCACGCCGCGGTGGATGCCGGCCCCGGCGTGGAGGTCGGCTGACTGGCGGTAGAAGTCGAGTGCCCCTTCCCAGTCATCTTGCCCTTGGGCGGAGCCGCCGAGGAGGGACAACGCGGTCGCCTGTGTCGGAACGTGCTGTTGACGTTGCCCCAACCTCAGTGCCACCACGTTCTCTTCGGCGGCTTGGTCAAACCGGCCGAGTTTGGTGTAGATGAATCCCAGTTGGGAGCGTAACCGCGCCTCGACCAGCGAGTTGCCGCAGCGCAGGGCCGCGGCTACCCCGTCCTGATACATGGTGATCCAAGGCGCGTAGTCACGGTGATGCAGGAAGAATCCCCACGAGGCCTCGCAGAACTTCCAGATCAGTTCGTCCCAGCCGTGGCCCACTGCTTTGGCGAACACCGCCCGGAGCGCGGGTAGGTCCACCCTCCACCAGTCGGTGGCTGCTGTTCGGTCGGGAAAGATCGTCGAGGCCGGTTCGGCTGACTGCCGTCCGGCGAACCGTTCACGATGAGGGTGGATCAGCTCGTCCGCGGCCAAGGCCCGCTCGAGATACCACTCCGTGAACGTCCTCAGCATCGACAACCGCGCGTCGGCCGGTATTTCCTGGTCGGCCCTGGCACCGGCGTCCCGGTGGAGCAGTTCGTGCTGGGTGAGCCGATCACCGTCGGCGTCGGCCAGCAGGTTTCCCTCGACGAGCTCTTCGATGTCTTCCTCGACGAGGTCGACAGGACGATGAAGGCCGGCCGCGAGCACCTCTGCGGAGAGAATTGATCCCGGATGAACGCCACACGCCCGGTAAACCCGGGCGGCGTTCGGCGGTAGTTTCTGGTAGATCCCGTCGAAGACGGCTTGGGCAAGGGGTACTCGACCTTCGCCCGCGTTCGACACGCTGCGGGTATAGGCGGAGGCCTCCCTGGCCAGGCTTCGCCGGGGGCGCGCTCTGAGTCGTGCCGCCGCCACCGAGAGAGCCAGCGGAAGGCCGCCGCACAGCGCGACTATTTCGTCGGCCGCGTCGGGTTCCGCGTCGACGCGCTCGTCACCGATGCCCGTGGCGAGCGCGGTGCGGGACTGAACTGCGTCGAGTGGATTCAGCTCGAAGAACTGGGCGTCCTGTGTCCCCAGGTCCGTCAGCCGCCACCTGCTCGTCACCAGGACCGTGGCGTCCGGTCCCGCCGGAAGCAGTGGACTGACCTGGGCGGCAGACACGGCGTCGTCCAGCAGGACGACGAGATGAAGACCCGTTGTCGCCGCGCGGAACGCCGCGGCCCGTTGACTTGTCTCCGGCGGAATCTCGACGGCCGAGCTGCCCATGGCCGTCAGGAAACCGTGCAGGACCTCGCCCGGATCCGCGGGCGGGCCGTCGCGCGATGCCCCCAGATCTGCGTAGAGCTGAGCATGGGGGAACAGTTCGCGGGTGTGGTGCAGCCAGGTCAGCGCCAGGGCTGTCTTACCGACACCGCCCATTCCGCTGATCACTATCAGCGGGTTTCTGAAGCCGTGTTTTGCGTGAAGGGCGTCCAACCGCGCTTCGGTGGATTCCCGGCCGACAAGTGCGGCGGGCGGACGCGGAAGCTGATGAGGAGCTTTCTCGCTTTCCCTGTCTCGCATGTCCATCGCCCCTCCCCGTACCTGATTCTCTACCGGCGTATGGCCTTGTCATACGGTTTCAAGGGAGTATTTCCATCGAAGATACGAATATTCCCATGCAGATGCACGAGCGCAGGAAGAGCGGAGGCCGGTGAGCAGGTTCGTCTTCGTTCCCTATTCGGCGTACGGACACGTCAATCCTCTACTGCCGATGATCGCGGCGTTGGTGGCACGCGGGGCGGACGTTCACCGGCGCGATCGCCGGGACCGGCGCCGAGGTGGTGGTGCTGCCGGGGGACGTCGTGGTCCACGTTCCGGAACTGCCTGGGCTGGAAGCGCCGTTCGCTGGGGGCGCCGGATCCTGCGGCGCGGGCGGGAGGCGGGGTTCTTGGCCGGGGAGCTGATCGCGTTCGAGCCCGACCTGGTGGTCGTCGATCCGCATCTGGGCTGGGCCGATCGGGTGGCTCGCAGGCTGGGAATCGCCATCGCGCATTTCACCACCACGTATGTCACCGACGACCACGTGGTGCGTGGTCGGCGCAGGTGGCCGGTGCCGCTCGGCCTCATCAGGCGGGCCCATTGCCGGCGCGGCGGTTTCACCGGCATCGCGGGCTGGTGCTGGTCAATACCGTGCCTGGGCCGCAACCCGCGCTGCACAAGGTTTCCGGCCGGGGTCAGCTTTCGAAATCGGCCTCGAAAATAGGTTCCAACACCAGCTTCAGTGCCGCCTGGACCACCCGGTCGGCCAGCGTGGGGATGCCCAATTTGCGCACCTTCCCGCTGCCACCAGGTTTGGGAATCATGCGTTGACGCACCTCACCCGTCTTGAGCGCGCGACGCGGATCGTCCAGGAACCTACGGGTACCGATCTCCCGCTCGACCTGGACAGCCGTGAGGCCGTCCACGCCGGGAGTGCGGGAACCGGTGTTGCCCGCGACCCGCTCGAACGCCATGATCAGCGTCGCCGGGTCATGTACGAGGTTGAACAAGTCATCGAACCTGCGGCCGGGGTCGGCCGCCGCCCAACGGTGAAGTTTGGTTTGCATTCCCGATACCCGCAGACCTGGCCCCTGCGGGACATTCAGCGTGGCACCACCGTTCGGTGGTGCGTCTTTCGGCATTGACAACTCCGTCCCTTCACGAATATCCGCTGCCGCCCTTCCCCATGCGCTGGGCTTTCTGCCGTTCGTTCGGCGGAGGAGGTGCCCGACTATGCCCCTGCGACTTCGCCACACCTACGCCGCAGACCTTCAGCATGGCCTCCCTGCAGACCTACACAAATCCGCCCGGAAGTTTCCCAGAACCGCTCTCGCGGAACGGGTGCGCGTCGCGACCGGCCCAGATCTACCAGGTTGGAGCCGGTGAGTAATTAAGGGACGTAACACGCCGGTTTCTCGCGTACACCTTTCCGCCTTACTCGCCGGACCCACGCCATCTGGCAGTGCTGGCGCACCCCGGCTTTGTCAGGACTGCTCCCACCCTCACCGGCATCTCCCGGCTTAGGCTGTCCTCAGCTGCACCACCCCGCTGCGACGAGGCCATGGTGCAGGTCTCTCACCTCCACACGAACGTGCAACCCCTCATGGCGCACGAGTAGATCTACGCACAACCAGTTGGGGGTCATCACGCTGGTGGTGCCCGGTCCGCCACGGCAAGGTTGTCCTCAACGCACTGAGGTTCTTCCTTCGCCTGGTACTGGGGGTCTGGCGAGCGAGGGGGAACCGGCGGCGTGTGCTTACGGTCGGCTCGCGGGGAGGCGAGTCTTCCGTAGGGGCTCCGAGGCCGCCCCTGGGGAGGTGGCCGGTCTCGGAGCCCGCTCTTCTAGGGACACAGTTCTAGGTGGCTGGTGTCGAACGGGGTGTGGAGGGCTCGGGTCGCGTGGTGAGTTGGGCGGAACAGGCCGGATCGTTGTGGTGAGTGGCGGTGGCTGGCTTGTGGGCGAGAGGGCATGGCTGATCCTG